>DASPJH010000522.1:0-2262 GCA_035628715.1 Bacteroidia bacterium | reverse complement strand
AGTAAAGTTATAAGGTATATTGGTTATATTATCTTCTGTAGGAGTCCAGCATATTTGGGCTGTATCCATCAAAACAGTTCCATTTGAGCCCGTATAGGTAGCATTTGGAATGCCATTGTTCCAGGATAGCTTTACAGAGTCCCCATCCTGATCAGATGTAGTTATAGATATACACACCTGTTCATTGGGGCAGGTGGCTATGGAAGAGCTGGATATAACAGGGTTTCTATTGCCGCCACAATTAATCACAATAAACTGCATATCACGCCGGGTTTTTCCAACTACCCGCATAGTATCATTTACTTTTCTCCATTCTGTTACTTCTTGTACTATTACCGTTACCTGGTTGGTCATAGTAGCCCTGAAATCGAGGTTACCGGTAGTTGAGTCAAAGCGAAATCCCGCGGGCGAAGCCAGGTTTTGATTAGGGAAGCCTAAAAATGTTAATGGCTTTGTTGCAGAAAAAGGCGAGTTATAGGGAATGATTGTGCCTTTAGCTTGTAAAGGATCCACCAGTTTAAACGAAAGTGAGTCGCCGTCCAAAGTATCCAATGCTCCGTTATTAAACTGGAAGTTTGCACCCACGCATAGCAGGGCCGCTGGCGGTGTAGTGTATATTGGCGAGTTGTTACATACGTTCGGGTAATTGTATAAAATGGCTTCGGTATAAAAATTATAGTCTGCCGCGCCGGTGGTAATGGTACTGTTCCGGGCCGATTCCTGCCAGCTGATGGAAAACTCCGTACAACTAAGGCCACTTAAATCAATAGTATCTTTAAGCACATGCTCCTCAAAACCGTAGATATAACTACCATTACACCTGCTTTGTGTTGTACAGGCCGGATTAATCCCCGTAATGTCCCTTACAGAGACCTCAGTAAGCGTATCCGTACGTGACCAGCTAGAAGTATTGCAGGTAGTCGTGTATACCTGGACGGTGCCCAACGGGATTCCGTTACAATCTCTGTAAACAGTAATGGTAATTTCATATTTAGAAGCCGATAAGCAACGATACGTTATGTCACTACCCATAAGATGGGTAGCAAATGCAGAATTATCTATAAATAGCAAAATGACTATCCATAATAAACTAATGTATTTAGAGAACAGGTTCATTTTCGACTTTTGCTAAATGGCAAATTTAGCATATAGTAATTAATTATGTGACCACAACTAATAGTAGCATGGAAACTACTGTGTAATAACTATGAACGGCGAGCCTCAACGGGGTAAATAGTGAATTTATTAGCTATAAATAAAGTTTATGAAATTGATTTGCCATTTTAAACCCACGACCTTCCCCGACCCCTAAGTCGGGATGCGCTACCGGGCTAAAATTCGAAATTCTAATGTCAAAATTCTAAAACGAAAAAGCCTTCCGAATTTCTTCGAAAGGCTTATCTAATCTTCGTCGAAGAAATGATCAGTAGTTCGAACTTTTGGATGGAAGATTTGGCTGCCATTGTTGAGTTTGACATGGATGATATAAAAGAAATTCTTGATTTGTAGAAGGTTGGAAAATTGGGTGGCCCTAAACAAGTAGATTATCAAGCCAATTATTAATTTTTGGTAAAAAACTTATATATTTTATGCTTATTATAAATAAATATAAAAACTAGTTGCTATATTGAAACTGCTTTTAAATAAAATCATTAAAACTCATTGGCATGGAAAAAGTCTCAGTTGCTAAATTAGTTGAATTTAGAAGAAAGACGGAAAATTCAAAAAGAACTTTCATAAATAATCTAAAAAAGCCCACAGAGCATTCTGAAGGTGGTGGAGGTGACTATTGGATAACTTCTGTTAGTGCTATAAGTGGCGCATTTCGGCTTAATAGTAATCAACCAATTCACGATAAAATAGAAGAGCTAGTAGAAAAAAAAAGGCAAGCACCTGCCAAAATTACTAAGGACATGTTTCAACGAAACATTGATATACTTAATGGGTTTACCAATTTCAATATGGCAGAACTTAAACCAGAATTGAAGATGAATTTTATTCCCATAGGAACGACTACTATACAAATCAATAATATTCCCATTCAAATTAGGCCCCAACGGGTTTTCACGTTTGAAGATAAAGGAATTAAGAAAGTTGGAGCTATTTGGTTTGTAGCTAAGTTGGGAGGTTTTAAAAATGAGGAGATAGGTCTATTTTCAGAAAGCCTTTATAAGCATTTAGAATTTAACTTTTCAAAAGATTACGAAATAGATTTTCGGTTTTGCCTGTCCCTAGACGTTGTTACGTGTATCGCAGTAAAAT
>DASPJH010000521.1:0-2463 GCA_035628715.1 Bacteroidia bacterium | reverse complement strand
GCTGTTTTTGAAACCAGTACGCCAAAAAAAGAACCTAAACCCGATCAGGCAGGGGGAGATAACAAAATCCAACAGAAACCCAAACGCCAAAAGCCCCTGAAGGCTAACGAGGTAATTTTGGGAGAAGATTATGACGATCTTTCCTATGATTTTGCGCGGTGTTGCTCGCCCATCCCCGGTGATGAAATTTTTGGCTTTATCACTGTTGGTGAAGGGGTAAAAATACACCGCACCAGTTGCCCCAATGCTATCCGGCTGATGAGCAACTACGGTTACCGTATTATTAAAGCGCAGTGGGCACACTCTCCTATAAAAAGCGACCAATCCTTCCTGGCTGGGGTAAATATCACGGGTATTGATAGTGTGGGTGTCATCAGCAAGATTACCGATGTGGTGTCAAAAGACCTCGCTGTGAATATGAAGTCTATTACTGTAGATTCTCACGACGATGGTACTTTTGCTGGTCGTATTATGCTGTTTATTCATGACACCCAGCACCTCAACATCCTTATGCAACGTATCAAATCCTCACTGCCTACGGTGAATGTGAATAGGATTGATGTGGGTTAACTGTGATTTTTTAGGTTTGAGTTTTCTAGCCTTAGTAAATCCACTTCAACTTTAAGTGCTGCATTTTCTTTCATTATTTCAATTATTATTTTATTCTGTTGATCAAGCCTCCCTTCTAGATTCTTAATTCTATCCCATAATTCATTTCTTACTTTTTCATCAAATTCTTTTTTGTCCTTTTTAGGTAAAAGGTATATTTCCAATATCTTGATTAATATTGCTCCACCAGTACCAGAACTGGCAATTGTTAATACTAATTCCCAGTTCATAATTAAACCTCTCGTGATAATTTTAATTGATATTGTTGACTTACTTGGTATAGTATAATATTCTCACTAGCAATTAGGCCAGTCCCAATTGTTGCAAAAGCTAGATTGTAAGACGAATAATCTACTACTGAAGATCCTTTGCGAGCTAACAAGTATAATGGTGTATTGGCTGGTGTTAATGAATTTATATTAAAACTGATAACTTCATTTTCGTTTTTATACCCTTTATTTATAGAGCTATTTAATCGAGAAGCACAAAAAAAACCACGGCTATCCGAATTTGAAGATGCAGAAGCTACGTTTTGATTTATATCACCTTCAAATTGATTAGATGAGCGTGGATAAATCTGAGAAACGACCACTGCTCCACTATTCAAACACCCAATTGCACATTTACTATCTACGTTATTTCTTACATATACAGAAATATGGAAATTATTCTGTAAGGACGGTGGGATGATATATTGTGTGTCGCCATAACCAGTAGAGCCGTTTCCTGTGATGCCGTTGCCATTATGTGTTACACCTGACGCGCTCCATAATATTTGGTAGCTGGAGGGGTTTACCAGGTTATAAGAATGCGATGCGGCCGTTCCGCCAACAAACGGGTAAATAGCATGGAATTTTTCCCATAATCCATTCCCTTTTAATTCAATTACCAGTGTATTTATTGCTGAAACCTGGGTCGCATCAGTAATTCCTGCGGCATTAATGAATGCCATTGCGTCGGCGTCAGGAGTCGGGAAACGGTTATTTAAACCATATCCCGTTGCATATCCGTTTGCCATATTTTTATTCTCCTGAAATTATTCCGAACACAGAACCTGATGCAACCGTAACTTCTTTTATGAGCTCGCCGTTTTTCGGCCGTATGATCATACCCTGCTTAATAAGCGTGGAACCTATGTTAAGACTGGTTCTAATATCGGTATTATTAGTGCCTGTAATAGTAGTAAACAAAGCATCGCTGTTAATTACCAGGAATATGTATTTTCTCCCGGTTACTGAACTGGTTATTAACTCTGTACCCAGTCCGCCTGTAATCGATTTTATTTCTGAAACCATTTTTTGTTAAATTTTAATTGATAATTTTGTTATTGTATAAGTATCTTAGTATAAGGTATAAAGTATGGGCTTAGGTATTGTACTGTATTTGTACCTTATACTTTATACTAAAGTACTTATACCACTTTACTCGGTTGGGGCCATGCAGTAATCGTAATTAAACGGAAACTCCAGCGATATATTCATCCGGTGCCCGGTATAATTACTGCTGCCCTGGCTGAAAAACGGCTGTATAGCACTTTGCTTTACCAGCGACCACGGGTAACTTTCATCTGATAGTTTGGAGACAATATCCAGGCAAATAAGCAGTGTATCACTTTCCACCTCTAAATTATTTACAGGGTTATCTCCTGAAAGATCGCCTATCGTAATTTCAAATTCATACAATAAACTGCCATCTGAAATTTTAGTTATTACCGGTGACACCCAAATAAATGGTAATTTTTGCGGGTGTGGCAGCCCAGTATTTTCACCTGACTGTAATGATAAACCCGTGGCCTGCCCGCCCTCAGGGCCGTAGCCAAAGCCTTTTACCTGCAGGTGACTTTCTGCCAATGCC
>DASPJH010000520.1:0-2175 GCA_035628715.1 Bacteroidia bacterium | reverse complement strand
TCAAAGGGCATTACACCGTTTATCTCTTTTTCAAAAAATTTCAGGTCGCGGCTTATTTTGTCTTTTGCAGGTAAGTCATCAATTACATACCCCAGGGGCCTTAACCTCAGCATACCAACAATACTTATTGCCAGCACTATTACTGTAACAGCGTATATAAGCCTGCGGCGGTTCTGCACATTCCACACCACGGCATTAATAAAACCTGACAGGTACTGATTTTCCAGGTGTTTGGTTTGCCGGTAGGTAGGCGGAGGCAAAAAGCTGAACATCACCGGCACGGTAACCATAGAAATTAAAAACACCGACATGATGCTGAGGAAGGCAACCAGCCCAAACTCAAGCATTATAGGGCTGCCTGAAAAATAAAACACCCCAAAACCAATAGCGGTGGTAAAGTTGGTAAGAAAGGCCGCCTTACCAATACGGGAAACTACCCGTATAAGCGCCTTTGACTTGTTTTTATGCGCCCTGTATTCAGAGTGGTATTTATTAAGCAGGTAAATACAGTTGGTAATACCTATGATAACCAGCATAGGGGGAATAACCCCAATAACCGCTGTAATTTTGTACCCGAGTATGCCTATATAACCCAGCCCCCATATAAGTGCAATTACCACGATAATGAGTGAATACAGTAGCGAGCTGAAGCTGCGGAAAAACAGCAGCATAATGGCGGCGCATACCACCAGCGAAAGCAGGGTAAAAAGCTTTAATTCTTTATTGATTTTAGCTGAGAAAATCGTGCGTATGTAAGGCAGGCCGGATATTTTAAATTCCACGCCGTGCTGCTTCTCAAATGCAAAAGCTTCTTTTTCAAAAGCATCAATTACACCAATCCTGCTCTTACTGTTCAGCCGCTCTTTGTTAAGCGTTACACCCGTAATAACAAAATTGCCGCTAGGGCCAACGGCCAGCCCGCTGTAAAATTTCTGCTGGCGGATAATATCCCATAAGCTGTCGGTTTGCTGCTGTGTAGCCACAGTGTCGGTCATCAGCGGCAGCAGCTTAAACTCCCGTAACGAATCTACCTTGGTCAGTACCTGCAGGGTTGGATACGATATCACATTCTGCACGCCATCCAGCTTTGTCAGCCGCTGGCTGAACCTGAAATAGGCATTCATAAAATCACGGCTGAACACCTTATCGCTTTTCAGTCCCAGCAGTATTACGTTTCCATCATCGCCAAAAGTTTTCTTAAATTCAACGTAGCTCAGGTAGTCAGGGTCGTCTGCGGGAACAATGCGGGGAAGATCATAGGTAAGCTGGATTTTCGTAGCGAAATACCCCATTACAGCAGTAATGGCTATTGTAACAGACAGCAGTATAACACGTTTACGAAGTATGAATCCAGCGACTTTTTCCCACATTTTTTTACGAAAGCGGCAAAGGTAACATTTTTATATGGATAGCCTAACCGGCACACCCTGACGTTGCAATATATGAGGCCTGAGGTTGCTGCCAATATTACTGCAGGGATAAAATTTAAACCTTCTTTTTTCGTTTCTACGTCATACTTTACACACAACGCAACGCCGGTTATGTCAAAACTGTCTAATATTGCAGGTATGTACAGAATTAAAGCAGTCGCCATTTTACTGCTGATGCTGTTGGCACTGTGCGGTTTTTCGCAGTCCACAGGCACGGGGCAGTGGCGCATACACCTGCCGTATAAAAACACCAGGGGAATTGCCGAAACACCCCGGTATGTGTATACTTGGACCAACTTTGGGTTTTACCGGTACGATAAAGAGGTAAATGCTTCTGAACGGCTGTCCAAAATACAGGGATTCAGTGATATTGCCGTAAGCTATATTAAATACAACCCGGCTAATGATGTACTGGTAATTGCCTACCAGGACGGCAATATTGATATAGTGCAGGATAATACCATTATAAATATTAACGATCTGCAACGGGCCTCCATCAACGGATTTAAGGATGCCCAAAATATACTTTTTAGAGACAACTTTGCTTACCTGGCATGCACCTTTGGCATTGTAAAGCTGGATGTTGAGCGCATTGAAATAACGGCTACTTACGATGAGCTTAGTTTGGGCGACATCAATGACCTCGCATTCTGGAGGGATTCGCTTTATATAGCCACATCGCAGGGAATATATGCAGGCTCGGAACTGACTAACCTTAGCGACTCACAGTTTTGGGAAAAATTTG
>DASPJH010000519.1:0-3314 GCA_035628715.1 Bacteroidia bacterium | reverse complement strand
AGCATGGCTGAGAAACCGCTAAACTGGTAAGGGATTTTAAACAGGTTGATAAGGCTGTCGCCCAGCTGGCGGGTATAGTTCTCACTGCCCAGGCTGTCAAAATCAGGCACAACAACACCCTCAAAACGTATGGTAGTATCGCTGCGGTCGTATGATAACGATTGCTTATCCCAGCTTATAAACCCTATATCGCTCACCTTTACGCTAAAGCCTGATTTTTCTGTCAGCATCATACTGAATTCAGCGTTTGCAAGAGCGCCTAACCCCGAATACTCAAAAGGCCTAAGCGGCACATAACGGCTTCTGCGGGCTTCCATGTTCAGGGTAACTTCAAGGTATTCCCCGTTCTCCTGGGTAAACAGGCGGCCCTTTTTCACATCAAACGTCCGGTACTCAAAACCCCTGGCAATGCCCGCGTCCAATGAAATAATGGCCCTTTTTCCTTTAATGCTGAAATAATGCAGCCATCCGGCTTTTAAGGCGTCGTAGCGGGTGCTGAGGTAATGTGTTTCATCGGCATAAATCTCTTTTCCGGCAAATTGTTTATTGCCTTTAAAAAAGAACTGGCCAAATTCTCCGCTGAACCGGGTGCTTTGGTGCCTGCGGTAATTATAACCAACAGTAAAAAAATGGTTGTATTTTTTTAACGGAGCTACAAAGTTAATACCGTAGTTATTTTCACGTCCCCCTATATTAATTTCAGAAAGCTTGCCTACCATGGTATTTACGTCATCACCGTCCAGTGGTTGTTTCAGGTAAAAATCATAAGCCACGCTGTTAACCGCAGCATTTGAGCTATATACCAGCGAAAAATCAGCGCTCAGCATTCTGCCGCTAAAATGGCTGCCCATAGGGTGCAGGTAAAAGCTGTTAAACCGGTCAAAATTATTGAACGTTCCATAAGCGCCGGTATCGTTGCCAGCATCCTGGGCGGCTATTGAAACGGGTATAAAAAATAAACTGCAAAAAAAGGTAGTTAGCTTAAAAGCGCTGCTCATATACAAAATCGCCGGTTAGTTTAATATCAAATTTATAATGGCTGTAGATTTTAACAGGTTGCGTAGCGCCTACGGGAGTATTAAAAATAGCCTTTACCAGCAGGCGGCGGCCGGCTTTTACCTTATCCATCCGGTCACGGCTGAAAAACGCTTTTACTACCGACTGTGACGGATTGGTAACCTGGTTGGTGGCCGTATTATAGCCCGAGGCCTGCACAAAATTATTTTGAAGCCCTACTAAAGAATCAACCACAGCACCACTTTCATCAATAATATATAACTGCAGGATTGCTGAAAAAGGGAAACTATTGGTTATGGAAAGGTTAAATGTGCCTTGCTTAACCCGGTTCAGGTTACCCGATGCAAACATGGCGAACGGCAAAGTATCCATCAGCACCAGGTTATCGGCCAGTAATGAAAGCGGCATGGTGGCATTTAAATCAGCCTTTAATTCTGATTTATCATAAATAAAATCTTTCCAGTTGCTCACATTGCCTGAGGGGTTGGTTTTTACTACCATGTGGTAGTCCAATGCATCAGGCATGTTTTCTACAAACGGTTTTACGTTGGAGTTGGAATTAGTGAGCAGGTAACTGGTTATCTTCTCAGTAAACGGGTTATCAGTAGCCCTGGCCATATTTATAGGCGCTGAAAGCGGCGTAGCCGTTAAAGTGACCTTATTGCCCGAGCGCGAATTGGATGAGGTTATATTTTTAATATCCACCTCGGCGTCGGCCCCAATACCGTTGGTTATTTTCAGCGTCAGGTTCATATCGTCGAACGTGATCTTGCCCGATGAGCCGCTGAAAAAGTTAAAAGGCTCCGTGGTGGGTCCTGCTTCTATTACCTGCTGGCCAAAATATCCTTCGGCCCATTCAGGCTCCATATCCAGCAAGCCATAGTAAATATAAACGCTGTCGCTTAGTGAAATGCTGGCTGTCCTTCCTGATGAATCAATAGTAACATTCAGTGTATTGTAAAAAGCATTTACCGTATCATCAACTACAGGGTTTTTGCCCCGTAAATCAATCAGATAACCATCCAGCGGAATGTCTTTAAAAACATCCTGGTTTTTGCCCGGCGCTGATGCAGGCACCCGCAGGGTTTCATTTACTGAATTGCCGTTTTTAACAGCGTGTGGAATACTGTAAACTACGGTCATGTCTTCCTGTATGGTGCTGACTATCCGAAGGCGGAGCACCCCCTTTTTTATTTTCAGCTTTTTAATTTCGGCTCCGTTAAAGTTATACAGCGAATTTTCGTCCTTGCTGTATACGCTCTGTGAGGGGAATTTTGCCGTTGCGGACTGAGGTTTTAAATCGCGCACGGTGATGGTTATATCCACCTTATCGTTCTTATTTATTGTCACCGGGCCAGGGCTTGCATACGTTTTCAGGCTCACTACCCGCACCTCCATACTGGCATCCACCTGTTTGCCGGCCAGGTTGGCCGTAGCTGTTTTTGAGCTGCCTGATGCAATATCCGTCATCTTATCGCTCACCAGTATATCACCGGTTACTTTATTCACCAGCCTGAAGTCTACCTCCTGTACATCCACCGGGAAGCCGTTGGCTATGGTAATATCAATATATCCTTCTTTCAAAACGGCCGTGTTAAAAAACGAGCTTCCGTCAATAGGGGTTGGCGGCACTGAAGTGATATTTTGTGCAGGTATGGTAGCCTGTGACCCGTGAGCAAAGGCGGCCTGGGGATATATATCCTCCAGCGTAATGGATTGTGACAGGGTACGGTCTGCCAGTTTAAGCTTTTCCAGGGTAAGGGTGGCTTTTACTTCTGTATCCGGTACGTGAAAAAAATCGCTGGTTTTAATGGTGTACAGGCGGTAATCGTATACCAGCTGCAGGCTGCTGTCGGGGTTGCTCCGCACGGTTGAATCCGTTAACAGGTCGCTGATGGAAAGCGACGTGCTGGCTATAGGCGTAAGCATATTGGTATCCCATGACGAATAATCATTGCGCTTGCAGGAAGCCAGCACAGCAAGCAGGATTATAAGCACCGGTATTTTTTGAAAAAGCTTCACAGGCTGTATTTTAGGTTTAAAACAAATGTAACCGTTTTTATGGTATTGTAAATAGTAGACGTGCGAGGTGTGCAGATAGTTTGCCCAGGTATGATTAAAGCCCTGAAAGTGGCTTTTCGCCCTGAAAATTTCTGTTGTAATATTGCCGCTGATGTCGTCGCACCATTTTGTAAAGGAAAAACAGGAGCCGGCCCTTATTATTGCTAACGGCGAGGCTTGCAGCAGGGAGCTGCTGGGGCAGCTGCTGGAGTGGCAGCCTACAGTAATGGTGCTGG
>DASPJH010000518.1:0-4234 GCA_035628715.1 Bacteroidia bacterium | reverse complement strand
AGATTTCATATTGTGGTTTAAGCCCAGGGTGTGGCCCATTTCATGCAACACCAAATAGTATAATGACTGATGAAGGAACTCATCTTTTTTCTCCTGTGAAGCATCCATGGCCATCATGCCGCAAAGGCCAAACATGGTGTTGTGGTGCATGTGCATACCGGCGTCGCAATAGTTGCCGTTAACCGGGAATTCAAGTTCTTCGCCTGACAATAGCAAGTGTTCCAAACCAGCGGTGCTGAACAGTTTTTCCTGCCTCATGCGGTTGGTAACGTAAATGTACTCAAGCATAATATCGGCTCCCAGAATCTGGCCGGTGCGTGGATTTACAAAGCTGGGGCCATATCCGCCAAAGGGAGGTGTGGGCGATGAGGTCCAGCGAAGCACGTTGTAGCGGATATCGCCTGCATCCCATGATGCGGTATCAGGTTGTACTTCCACTTTCACGGCGTTTTTGAAACCGATTTTTTCAAAGGCACGGTTCCAGGTTTCACCGGCCTTTTTAATGGTTTCACGGTATTCAACCGGGGTAGTGTTTTCAATCCACCATACAATAGGCTCAACAGGTTCTGAAAGTGCAGCTGTTGGGTCTTTTTTTACTAAATGCCAGCGGTGTATAGGGTCCCGATAGTTAGTAGCGTCGGGGGTGGTCATATCGTTTATCTGCTGGGTAAAGTACCCAATGCGAGGATCGTCCATACGGGGTTCAAAGTCGTTTTCTGGCGCTTCAATAAAGCTGTGCTGTATTTTCAGGGTTACTGAGCGTGCGTCGGCTACTTCTGTTCCCCCGTTGTTTATTGGTGAAGGGTTATCGTATACGTATTCAACAACTACATCCGTATTTTCAGGATAACTTCTCAGGTTGCCGTATTTAGTTTTATCCTTGCTCAGCATACCCAGGTTAAACATCATGGCTGCCATAGGGCTGGGCGGAAGATTTGGCTTTATGCGGGTAAGTTTTTCTGAAAGGAAAATAGAATTAGCATCCAGCAGGTATTCTCCGCTTGCGGTATCCTCAGCTACAATTTTCTCGCTCAGCAGGATAGAGTTGGAAATATTGGCTTCAGCCGCTTTGCTGAGTGCGTTGTTGGGATCGAAGTAAAAATGGGTGTTCTCCTTTACAAACTCTACACGGTCAAATACTTTTTTCATCCTGAATACCATGTTATCCCGGTATGCGCCCCGGAAATGGCCGGTCATTACCAGGCCGTTCTCTGCATAGCTGAAATAAATAAACTCCTTGTCCAGCTGGTCCTTTTTCACCACCATGTATGCATCACCGGTAGTAGTGTCGCTGTAAATGGTGAAAAGACCTTCAATTTTGCGGCAATTTTTGGTTTTATCCTTTATCGACGCTTTTTTTGACGCACTTTGGCCGGGTGGCGGTGGCGGTGTGTTACTTTTAGCCGATTTTTTGGTGCCGGAACATTGCGAAAACAACAGCAATGCGGCAAGCACTGAGATATTTACTATTTTCATCAGGAAAATTTTTTTAAAAGAGATGCAATTTACGGAAAAATAGGCATTGATAGGCCAATCTCGACAAACAGTTTGCCCGGAAAGACTAATGAAAAAGGAAAATAAAAAAGCCTTCCGAATTTCGGAAGGCTTAAAATAGAATGTAGTAAAGCTATATGCTACTGGATATTAAGCTTTTTTAGGACGTCCCGGGCCGCGTTTCTCGCCGTTACCACCGTTGTTTCCATTGCCGTTGGTTTTAGAACCGTTTCCGTTTCCATTGCCATTACCGTTGGAAGCAGCAGGGGTCGAGGCACTTTTGGCCGGACGGCCGCGACGTTTAGCACCGCCGTTACCGTTGGTTTTAACGGTAGCTGAAGCTGAAACGTTTTTAGCTGGACGGCCGCGACGTTTGGCACCGTTGTTTCCGTTTGTTTTAACGGCAGTTGATGCCGAAGCGTTTTTGGCTGGACGACCTGGCCCGCGGCGTTTAGCAACGCTATTACCATTAGTGGTAGTTGCTGTTGCTGAAGCATTTTTAGCTGGACGGCCACGACGTTTTGCTCCTGTGTTGCCGGTTGTTTTGGGAACAGTTGAGGTATTTTTGGGAGGACGGCCTGGCCCGCGGCGTTTAGCTCCGCCATTGCCATTAGTGGTAGTTACTGCAGCTGAAGCATTTTTAGCTGGGCGGCCACGACGTTTTGCTCCTGTGTTGACGGTTGTTTTAGGAGCAGTTGAGGTATTTTTGGGAGGACGACCCGGTCCGCGGCGTTTCATTCCACCGTTTGTAGTTTTAGCTACAGTCGATGCATTTTTAGGGGGACGACCTGGTCCACGACGCTTCATTCCAGCATTACCTGTTGATTTGGCAGCAGTTGAAGTATTTTTGGGTGGACGGCCTGGTCCGCGACGAACACCGGTGGTAGCAGCCGAAGCATTTTTAGGTGGACGTCCGGGGCCTCTACGAACGCTGGCAGATGCTGATGCATTTTTGGGAGGACGACCTGGCCCGCGGCGAACACCTGTAGTGTTGGCAGCAGCCGAAACGTTTTTAGGAGGGCGTCCGGGTCCGCGGCGTTTTTCACCGGAAGTGGCAGACGTATTTTTAGGAGGACGACCGGGTCCGCGTTTCGCTCCTGTCGAACCGGTTCCTTCAGAACCTGTCCTGCGGGGACGACCACGACCACGTTTCTCTGAAGGAGCAGCAGGAAAGCCACCGCCTATTTTAGACAAAATGTTTTCGGTAACACGCGTCAGGTATTCCAATTTGTTATGAACCGAATACATATTTGTGGTATCATCTAAATACATCATTCCTTCACCGAAATGAAGCCATATTTTATTGATACCATATTTTTCCTCCAGGATTTGAGTTACTTCCTGGCTGATACTTTTTATTTGCCCTTCTTCGAGTTTATATACCGCAACCTGCGATATACCAAGCTCATGAGCAAACTCATTTTGTGTCAAACCCAGTTCTTTCCGAACGGCTTTGAAGCGCTCTGATGGTGTATTCATAATTTCTTATGCAAAGTTAAAATAATATTGCTTATTAATACAAATTTATAAACGACTTTGTTTTAAGAATTATCATAAAAATATAAAACCTTATCTAAAAGCCTTAAACAAAGGCTTTGGAGATGCTCAATTTTACTGTGTTTTATTAATTTTCAGCATTCAAAAAAAATTGTGCGTAGAGTATTCTTAGCCTAAAAAAATTTTTTGCCGCCTGATTGCTGTTTTACCCGATTTTTAAACCAGGCTTTCAAAATGCGATAAGCCGGGTTTTGAAAATGTATAAATATTCCTGAATAGACAGGTAGCAGCAGTTTTAAGTATAAGTAAAAGTCTAAAAACCATCTCTTTATACTATTAACTTGTGCGATATGTAATTATTCCGCCCATTTCTATAAAGGAGTGTAAACTTTTATTACCTTTTGTATGCTTTTAAGGTTTTAAATTGAAAACTGTATAAAAGATTGTACATTATTTACTCAACAGTAACCTTATTTACCAACAAGTTATTTGAAATAAACACAATGTTGCATTTTCACGGAGTAATATTTCGATTTACCAATAGAGACAGGGCTTTTACCGGTGGGTTGTTTTAGGTATCTTTGCTATGGTGTCTGAAGAAGGGAATATTGTACATATTGACCTCGATTCTTTTTTCGTATCGGTGGAGCGGTTATTAAATCCTGCGCTGGTTGGCAAGCCTGTTATTGTTGGCGGTTATAGCGATCGGGGCGTGGTTGCATCCTGCAGTTATGAAGCGAGAAAATTTGGGGTGCACTCAGCCATGCCGATGAAGCAGGCTTTAAAATTATGTCCGCATGCCATGCAGGTAAAAGGCAGCATGGGGCAATACGGAAAATATTCAGGCATGGTGACGGATATTATCCGCAGTAATGCCCCGGTTGTGCAAAAGGCCAGTATTGATGAGTTTTACCTGGACCTTACCGGTATGGAAAAATTCTTCGGCTGTTATAAATGGGCCAGGGAGTTACGGCAAACCATTATTAAAAATACCGGTCTTCCCGTATCTTTTGGTTTATCTGTTAATAAATGTGTAGCAAAAATGGCTACCAACCAGGCTAAACCCAATGGCGAGATGCATGTAACCAAAGAACAGGTGCAGGGCTTTTTAAACCCGTTGCCGGTAGGTAAAATACCCATGGTGGGCGAAAGAATGCAGCAGCAGCTGAAAGAAATGGGAATTATTACCATTGGGCAGGTGATAAAGCTTACCGAAAGTTTCCTCGAAAATAAATTCGGCGAT
>DASPJH010000517.1:0-5328 GCA_035628715.1 Bacteroidia bacterium | reverse complement strand
AAAAAACACTTCGGTATATAATAATATTAATGGCCCAGGCTGGGACACTTTTGGCTTTACCCTGTACACGTGGGCGGGCAACCAGGTAGCCAGCATAGAAGCACACAGTATGACCGGGCCGGGAAGCAATATTTGGCCGATTAACCGGTTTGAATATGCGTATAACAATGGCAAGCCAGGCGAGGTAATGGTATACGATTACGATACAATAGCCCAGCAATTTGAGCCGATATCATTTTACAGGCATTATTATACCAATAATTTAATGACGGCCATGGTTTCAGGGGATGATATTGGCGCCGGCTTGCAAAATACCGACAGTGTTTCGCTGACATACCTTACTAACGGCAACCTGGATAGCGGCTACCAGTTTGCTCCCCTGGGAAATGGATGGGAAACAGCTGCCCGGCTCAGATTATTATTCAGGAAAATCAATACCGGCATCGCACAGGTTGCTCCTGTTGTAAATGCAGTTGGCGTATATCCCAACCCGGTGGCTGATTACCTTTCTGTAGATATAGAAACGGTTAAGGATGGAAATATTACCCTGCAAGTAACTGACATGACAGGCAAAACAATAAAAACAATTAACGCTGTAAATTTACCTGCCGGTAAAAACACTATTAAAGTGTCAGCGCTGGATATGGCACCGGGGGTCTATTTTATTACCTGCGGAAACAGCAGCGTGAAGGTTGTAAAGGAATAGAAAGCAATTTTTTAGAATAATCGAAAGCCGGCTTATAGCTGGCTTTTTTATTTTCATTTTATAATACCCCACCAACAAATATCTTTTTACTCAGCTGTTAAGTTTGCTCGCCAACTGCAGTTGCAAAAATCGCAAATCAAAAAACCAGCATTACGAAAACCTGCCTGAGCGGCCCGAAAACGACACTTTAGTTTTGACATAGAAATTTAGACTAAAAGTATGAAAAAATTAAAGTTTGCTAAAGACGAGGGGACTGCATTTTATAAAACCCTTGATGCCCGAATAAGGGAGTATTTTACAGAGAACAACCTTACCTACCGGGGAGGCAGCCTGATGGTTTTTAAAATAGCCCTATATTTTTTACTGGTTGCGTTGTTTTATGGGTTGATGATTACATCGTCCTCGCTGGTGCTTTTTTATTCCTTTTACTTATTAATGAGCCTGATGGTGCTGCTCACCGCTTTTAACGTATCACACGATGCCGCACACGGCGTGGCGGTAAAAAGCAAAAAATGGAACGACGTATTATTTAACCTCAGCTTTAATTTGCAGGGGAATAATGCCTGGATTTGGAAGAAATACCATAACGAATCGCACCACCTGTATACCAACGTGGAAGGCAGCGATATTGACGTGCTGAACAACCCCCTGCTGCGCATGACGCATACCCAGCAACTGAAGCCCTGGCATAAATACCAGCATATTTATGGGCCGGTATTGTACTTACTATACTCGCTCAACTGGTTTTTCTTCCGCGAAACGCTGATGGCTGTTGGCTACAGCAGCCGTACCATTAAAATTAAAATCCCCGCCAAAGAGGTATTTAATTTATTCTTTTACAAAATCCTGTACATCGGCTATATGATCGTGTTGCCTGTATACCTGCTGCCTTTTGGCTGGACGCATGTATTACTGGCATTTTTACTGAACCATTTTATGGTTTCTATAATATTTACCGCGGTGCTGGGTGTCTCCCATTTGTCGGACAGGGTGCTGCATCCTGAACCAGATGAAAACGGCAATATGAATATGAGCTGGCCCAAGCTGCAAATGCGTACCTCGGCGGATTATAATTCGGGCAGCGTATTTTTTAACTGGACACTGGGCGGGTTTAATGCCCACGCCCTGCATCACCTGCTGCCCAATATATGCCACGTACATTACCTTAAAATACTGCCCATTTTCAGGCAAACGGCTAAAGAATACGGCATTGAATACATTGAAATGCCCTACTACAAAGCGCTGGCTTCACATTTCAGGTTTTTAAAAATAATGGGCCGTGAAACCGGAAATAACTAAGCCCCTGTTCCGCAAGGATGTGCGGGAAGAGGCAATATTCAGGGAAATTTGCAAAACAGTAAACAATTACCTTGAAAATAACCCGGTTAATAATAGGCCGTTAGTGCTGAAATTCGGCTTGTATTTTGGGCTATTTATTGTGAGCTATTTATTAGTGTACTTTATACCTTATACTCCCATACTTTATACTACGTACATCGCCATTGGCCTGCTTCACGTCCTCCTCGGCCTCAACTTTGCACATGATTTTGCCCACAATGCCATTTTCAAAAGCAAAAAACTGAATAATACCGCCTTTGAATTTTTATTCGCATTAATGGGAATAAATGGATATTTATGGAAAAAGCGCCATACCCACTCGCACCATAATTACCCGAACACAGAGGGCTATGACGTGGATATTGAATTAGGCGCCATAATTTATTTATCCGAAAACGGGCGCCCCCAAAAGCATCATAAATGGCAGTACATATATGGTCCACTACTATATAGTATTTACACACTGTACTGGATATTTTACAAGGATTTTGTATTGTTCATCCGGAAACAGCACGCCAACCTGCGCTTTAAACAGCACGAAAAAAAAGAACATATAAAATTATGGGTTTTTAAACTACTGTATGTGGGTTATATGCTTATTTTACCCGCGGTATTCAGCCCGTTTACAGTAGGACAGGTATTGGAAGCCTTTGTAATCGCCCATTTTATTTCTGCATGGTTTTTATTATTTACCTTTTTAATTACTCACCACGTGGAAAATACGCAATATTTTCATGCCGAAGAAAATGCACTTAGCAGTACATCCTGGCTTATGCACCAGGTAGGCAGCAGTAACGATTTTCACCCATTCAGCAAAGTTGCCAATTTTATCTTCGGAGGATTTAATTGTCACATAGCCCACCATTTATTTCCCAATGTTTGCCACACACAGTACCCTCTAGTAAGCAAAGTGGTCTATACTATATTGGAAAGACATCAAATTGTTCCCAATAAAACCAGCTTTTTTGGCGGAATACATTCACACGTCCGGTTATTGAAGAAATTAGGGAATGTTGTTGATTAGGTTTGACAAACTTTAGAAGTTTGTCAAACCTAACTAAGCTCAATCATACCGCAACAGCAGAAACCGCTCCGGCATTTTCGCTCTCAAAAAATTCTACCTGGCCGGTTTCCACATCATACATGCCGCCCACCATCTTAATCTGTCCCTCTTTCTCCATTTCAGCCAGTATTTCACTCCTTCGGCGTATTTCGTCCAGTACCAGGTGTACGTTTATATCAGCCACTTTATTTACAAAATCATAGTTTTTGCCCGTGCGGTCCCCGGTGGTTTCTTTCTCTGCTTCCACTGCGGGGTAAATCTTCTTCAGCAGGCCGGTAAGGTTACCCATTTCCACATGGCTGCAGGCACCTGCAATGGCGCCGCATTTGGTATGACCCAACACCACCACCAACTTTGAACCCGCTACTTTGCAGGCAAACTCCATACTACCCAAAATGTCCTCATTCAATACATTCCCAGCTATCCGTATGCTGAACACATCTCCCAGCCCCTGGTCAAATATCAGTTCTGCAGAAGTTCTGGAATCAATACAGCTTAAAATAGCGGCAAAGGGGTGCTGGCCGTCCGCTGTTTCGTTCACCTGTTGCAGCAGGTTGCGGTTAGCCTTCAGGTTGTTCAAAAACCGTTCGTTTCCCTGCTTCAAAATTTCCAGTGCTTTGTCAGGAGTCAGGTGCGTTTGTGTTTCTTTCGTTTGTGTTCTCATTATAGTTATAGTTTCTTATAGCCTAACCTGCTTTCAAGCAGCAGGCTTATTAGGTGAGCCAGTATGGCAACAAATTTTATACCAGCTACGAGGCTTGTCAGGTCGCTTTTTTCCTCTTTTTACACAGTAAATTGTGTAAACCGAATTCCCAAATCAGTAAGTCAATAAACCTGCAAATCAACTACCTTTGCAGCCTCTTATGGAAGTTACCGTAGAAACCGCCAAAAAACTGGGCCTGCTGCCTGAAGAATTCGAGAAAATCAAAGGTATACTGGGCCGTACCCCCAACTTTACCGAGCTTAGCATATACAGCGTAATGTGGAGCGAGCATTGCAGCTATAAAAACAGCATTGTATGGCTGAAAACCCTTCCCAAAGAAGGGCCAGCTATGCTTGCCAAAGCCGGTGAAGAAAACGCAGGGCTGGTGGATATTGGCGACGGACTGGCCGTATGTTTCAAAATTGAAAGCCATAACCACCCCAGCGCTATTGAGCCTTACCAGGGCGCGGCTACGGGTGTGGGCGGTATCAACCGCGATATATTCAGCATGGGTGCAAGGCCCATTGCACAGCTCAACTCCCTCCGCTTCGGTAACCTGAAGGAAGAACGTACCAAATGGCTGATGCGTGGCGTGGTAAAAGGCATTGGTAACTATGGCAATGCTTTCGGCATCCCTACTGTGGGCGGCGAAGTATATTTTGACGAATGCTACCACACCAACAACTTAGTAAACGCCATGTCGGTAGGTATTGCAAAAGTGGGCAAAACCGTATCGGCAATAGCAGAAGGTCCCGGCAACCCGGTGTATATCTTCGGTTCGGCTACCGGTAAGGATGGTATCCACGGGGCGGCCTTTGCTTCTAAAGATATTTCAGAGAACTCTATGGACGACCTGCCCAGCGTGCAGGTAGGCGACCCCTTTTGGGAGAAGCTGATACTGGAGGCCAGCATGGAACTGCTGGAAACCAATGCCGTAGTAGGCATGCAGGACATGGGCGCAGCGGGCATTACCTGCAGCACCAGCGAAATGGCTGCCAAATCGGGCACGGGGATGCGGATTGAGCTTGATAAAGTGCCCATGCGCCAGAAAGACATGAAGGACTGGGAACTGCTGCTTTCCGAGTCGCAGGAGCGCATGCTGGTAATCGTGCACAAAGGCACGGAGCAGCAGGTGGAGCGCATTTTTGAAAAGTGGGACCTGACCTATGCCCAGATTGGCGAGGTAACCGACACCGGCAGGGTGCAATACTACATGGGCGGCCAGCTGTGCGCCGATATACCGGCTGAATCGCTGGTACTGGGTGGCGGGGCGCCTGTTTACCAACGGGAGTACAAAGAGCCTGCCTATTTGGCTGAAATCAATAAATACAGCATTAACAATATTCCCCAGCCGGAGAGTTTGGTGGATGTAGCCTATGCCGTAGCGCAATTGCCCAATATTGCCAGCAAGCGCTGGGTATACAACCAGTACGACAGCATGGTGGGCACCGTTAACGAAAGCACCAACCTGCCCAGCGATGCCGCGGTGGTGAAAATCAAGGGCAGCAATAAATCGCT
>DASPJH010000516.1:0-5700 GCA_035628715.1 Bacteroidia bacterium | reverse complement strand
GAGCATATGCCCTGGCTGGCTGAGATAATGTTGTTGCCTATAGGTGGGTTGGGATATACATTGCGCTGGGCTGAATCAATACAGCCGTTGTCTGATGTAGCTATCAGCCTCACTATATAGGCGCCTGCATCCGTATAGGTTTTTGTTGGGTTAACAGCAGTGGAAGTGTCTGTTGCCGATGGAGCATCAAACTTCCACAGGTACGTGTTTGTACCGCTGCTGATAGTACTTCCGTTGGTAAAGGTAAACAGGTGGCCGGGGAAACACTGCACACTGTCATCTACTGTAAATGCCGGAACCGGCGCGGGGTAGGTATATACCGTGCGGGTTACTGAATCTTTACAACCACCGGCGGTAATAGTAACCACGAGCTTTACACTAAACGTATCTACCGATGCATAGGAATGCGAGGGGTTAGCTGTGACGGATGTTCCGCCGTCGCCAAACGACCAGCTGCGGTCGTAAGGGCCGCCTACTACCGAAGTATCAGTAAAAATAAAGTTATTACCGTTCAGGCACTGGTCGGTATCGTTAATATTAAAACCAGCCAATGGCTCCGGGTACACCGTCATGTTTCGGGTAATAGAGTCTTTACAGCCATGGTCGGATGTTCCCACCAGTTTCACTGGGAAAATGCCGGTTGATGTATACACCTTAGAAGGGTGTGTTTGGGTAGAGGTATCGCCTGCGGTATTGCTGAAGCTCCACAGGTAGCTTACTGTTCCGCTGCTGATGGTGCTGTTGTTGGTAAACACAAAGCTGTTGCCGGTAAAGCACTGGTCGCTATCGTTTACCGCATAGGTTACAGTAGGCTTGGGATATACTGATACCGGCCCTGTAACTGAATCACGACAACCATTGTTGGAGCGGGCTATCAGCTTCACGGTATAGTTGCCTTCTGCTGCGTACACCTTAGTGGGATGCGTGGAGTTGGAACTATCGGCCGCCGAGGAACCGAACCTCCAGGTATAGGTCGTTGTACCTGAAGAAATAGTAGTTGTGTTGGTAAACTGGAAACTGTTACCGTCCAGGCACTGGTCGGTATCGTTCACCGTAAACGCTGGGCTGGGTTTAGGATAAACACGCAGTGTACGGGTGATAGAGTCCTTACAACCGTTATTGGAAGTAACTACCAGCTTCACCGCAAAGTTGCCTACAGTGTCGTAAACTTTTGTCGGGCTGGTCTGGGTGGATGTGTCGTTAGCGCGGTTGGTAAAAGTCCATAAATGCGTATTTGTTCCCCCGCCCGCAATACTGGATGTATTGGTAAATATAAAGTTGTTACCGTTAATGCACTGGTCGGTATCGTTAATGGTAAAATTGGGAGTAGGCTTGGGGTATACCCTCACCTGTTTAATTATTGTATCGCGGCAGCCATGGTTGCTTACGGCTATAAGGCGTACGTTAAAGGTGCCGGTAGATGTGTAGGTTTTTGAAGGGTTGGTTTGCGTAGAGGTGGGCGCCTGACCAAAATTCCAGTTATAGCTGGTTATACTGCCGCTGCTTATGGTCGTTCCATTAGTAAACGCGAAACTGTTACCGTTTATACACTGGTCGGTATCGTTCACTGAATAATCGGCCACCGGCAACGGGTGTATGGTTATTACCTGTGTGGCCGTATCCGTACCGCACTCATTGATAATCCGAACCTGCACCGTATAGGTGCCTGCATCGTTCAGCCTGATGGAGGGGTTGGATGAAGTGGAATCTCCCAAGGTATAGGTATAACCTCCCCCGGTAACGGTCCACTCATAACTTATCGTATCGGCAAAGTTAGTGTTGTATGTAGGCCTGTGGGTAGTATTGGCCACAAGGTTGGCAAAAGATATTACCCGCGGCCCGCAATATTGCTGTGCGCCGGGCAGTGTTGCCGTAGGTACCCCTTTCATTACAATAGTATCCTGGGCAGTATCTATTGAGCACCGGTTGGATGCTATGAGCGATACTATATAAGTACCGGGTGTATTAAATACAAACGTAGGGTTGGGCGATGTAAGCGTTCCCGAGCTAAGGGTATACCCACTGTTGGGGTTCACCTGCCACTCGTAAGTCAGTTCATCGCCCGTAGAAGTGTTATTGGTAGTTATAGTACTGTTGACACATCCGCTGACTGGATTTAAGTTTAAACTAAAATCAGCTACCGGCAGTCTGAACACCCGTATTATCCGTTCAACGGTATCATCACCGCAAACGCTCACACCGGCCTGTGCTATGTTTCCCACAATCAGGCGCACGGTGTACGTACCTGTGTCGTCAAATTCTACCTGCAAACTGCCGCTACCCCAGTTGGCCGGGTTGTTGTTCCAGTTGCCGTGGTTACCAAAATAACCACTCACCAGGTTCCACCCGGTGGCAGGAAATATATTCCAGAGTCTTCTTGGCGTTTCGTTACAGCCGCTTCCTGAGGAAACACTGCCGGTATCTGAGTCATCATAAATGATAAAAGGCACATCCTGGCAAACTGTATCGCCGTCGGGCTGTATACCAATCTGGGCTACAGGCTTGGTTGAGATATATATAGGGCGGATTGTAGAGCTATTGTTACCGCAGGGATTGCTTACCACCAGCTCGACCTGGAATGCATTGTTAAAACCGGGGGTAGCCACACCGCAGGAAGGGATATCGAATATTTTATTATGTATTGGTGGGGGCGGGTGTGTGTAGGTTACCGGTGCCGAACCGTCGTTAAAGGTATAGGTATAAGTAGTACCATCGGCATTGTTACCCACACCGGTAAGTTTACTTGTATCAATAGTAAAGTTGAGTGAATACGGTGTACAGCCCGAGGTACTGCCACTATTACCCAAACTTACACCCGGGTTACCGCCGTTAAATACATTAACTGTTCTTGTACTGGGGCAGCCTGCCGAATCAGTGGCTGTAACCTGCACTACAAAAAGCCCCGCGGTAGCAAATACGTGAGTTATTGTATCAAAACCAGGCCCGAAGTTTTGCGAACTGCCGTCACCCCAGTTAATTGAATAAGAGGCGTTAGTGGCCATTGTAGTGGATGTGTTATCCATCTGCAGAACGAACGGGAAAGACCCCACATTACACTGGATAAATGGCGGTATATTATTAAAATCTCCCAAATCCGGGTAAGGCTTGCGCCGTACATACACGGTTTTGGTAATGGTATCATTACAATTGCCGGGCGTAGAGGTAATCAACCGTACCTGGTAGCTAACAATACTGCGCGTTCCCGAGGTATCAAAAGCAAAGTTGGGGTTGGCAATGGTAGAGGTTCCTGCATTGCCAAACTGCCACGAGTGCGTTAATGAACTTCCCGTGGAGGTATTGATAAAATTTACTGTTGTACCGGAACAGGCACTGTCAGGACCAAATATAAAATCGGCATTGGGATAGTTGAATACTGTTACCGTTACCGCGCTGGACGTATCGGTACAGCCGCTACCCACAGTCCTCACTGAATACGTACCATTGGTTGAAACCTGTAACGTTTGGTTAGTTTCCCCGCCAATGTCAGCGCCGTTCAACATCCATTGGTAAGTTAAACCCGGTCCTGCATTGGCCGTAAGAATGGCAGAACCACCCGTGCAAATATTTACCGGACCAGCAGGGGTAACAGTTACCGTTGGGTCGGTTACTGTAAACACCGCAAAAACCGTATCCACGCAGGTATCCGGCGAGGTATAAAAGCGATACATCCAAACCGTATCGCTGCCGGCGGCAGCGTATGTTTTCCGGGCGGTATCGTTGTTTACTATTGTCCCGCCGCTGCTAAAGCGCCAAAGAGTGCTGTCGGCCGTGGTTGAAGTGGTGTCCGCAAACACGATGGACTGGCCGATACAACGCGGGCTGGAGATTGTAAATCCTGAATTTCCGCATTGAGCGGACATCTCCACTGTAACTGAAAATAAGGCCAACAGTAAGAAAAGTCGTATAAACCTGATAGTCATACAGAGATGTTTTTAATCAGAGGTATTTTGTTCACAAGTAGGATTCGGTTTTAACTTTTTAGTAAAATTCTTTAAAAATTTCTACCGAACAGGTCTCGCAAAGATATAATAAATATCGTTGAAAACGAAACCGCAACGGCCTGTCAAAGACACCCGATTTTACTTAAACGTTGCGTAGTAAAACTTTGCAAAGCCCTGTAAATTTAGACTAAAAATAATCTCTTTCACAACCCGGCCCTCATGACCGCTGTTGTATGTTCGCGGGCTTACTGTAACCGCTGACTATCAATAAAGTGGTAAGGCTCTATTTTTTTAAGGCTGAAATATGGCATCTTAAAACGGCCAAATCTTCAAGCTTATAACCTTCAAATTTTTCAGCTTTCTGCATGGTATAAAGCTCCTCCAAACCTGCACCTTTGATAAACTCTTTTTCAACTTGCACAGAAACAAAGCCTGCATCAGCAAACAACTTAATAAAATCATTCACCCGAAGGCGGTTTTGATATTGCAGGTAATTGTTATACAGCCGGTTCCATTTTCGCTCAGGGTAATTGTAAAAGTTAAACGGCGAAAGCGATTTGTCAAAATAAGCATAATGGTCCTGAAGGTCGATAATACAGCTGATAACCCCGCCTTGTTTCAGAAGGCGGTAACACTCTTCCAATATTGGTAATACTTCTCCGGCCGGTATATGTTCCAATGTATCGGTGGAATGAATAAAATCAAAATTTGCAGCTGGCAGTCCTGTAGCTGAAGGAATGACGGGAACCCTGTATGCTATACCAAACCCCATTAATGCAGCTGCATTATTGATAGATATAATATTTTGAGAAGCGGGGTTTAAACGCTGGTAAGCATCCTGCACCAAATCAGGTTTAATAAGAGATTTAATATCGGTAACGACCTGGTGCCTAATGCCTGAAAAATATAAACCCAATGGAATAGCCATATCGTAGCCAGCCCCAAATTCGTATACATTGATCGAATCTACATTATCCGGCCAATACTGCCGAATTACTGAAAAGTGTTTTTGAACAGCCACCCTTTTTTGTTCAAGAATACCGCTATCCATTGGCAAATTGCCTGTAAAATACCGCTGCATGAAATAATTTATACCTTGTGCAAATGGCAAGTGGCTTATAACTTTTTGCAATGCTGCTTTTATCTTCCAGTTCATTAATTCTGGCTGCAAAGTACCATTTAACGGAATAAAAATAATTAAAAGATAGCAATCAATGCCCGGAAAGCCGCCGAAAAGGACTAAAACTCATCGGGAAGGAAGTAACCGGATAAGCATCGATATAAAAAAAATATTACTGTTTATTACCCTTTTTCTGGAATTGCTGGAAATAGAATGCGGGGATAAGAAGTACCATGAGAATTGGATTCATTACCATGCGGTATAGTGGTACTATAAGAGAATAATCGGCCCGAGATTGGGCATAAAGAGCAAAATAGATATATATAGGGAAAAGTACAATAAGTCCGAAAATTTGCACGTAAAATCCGAATATCACATACCTCCTGTTATTAAACAGGGCATAGATGAGCAGTATGCACAACAAATCATTTACGGTGAACCGTACAAGCCTGCTGATAATAAAATTGATTTCCTTTCCTTCTTGAATCTGTGCACCAAATGACTGTTCGTGCCTCTGTTTGAAGTCAATGAAATCAAAATCCTGCAGGGTATACATCAGCGCTAGTCCTGCAAATGCCAGAAATACCAGCATCCATCGCCTGAAACCAATATTAAGCAGTTTCATTTTCAGTTACTGAT
>DASPJH010000515.1:0-2224 GCA_035628715.1 Bacteroidia bacterium | reverse complement strand
CGTCGGTTTCAACACCCACTTTGCTGCGTATTTCAGCCATTACCTCGTCGTGGTGTTTCAGGGCATCAATCATTTTATAGGTTACAGCGTCCTGTGCGCTGCGCACCAGCATACGGTTGGCAATATCGGCCAGCTGTGCGGTATCAATCTTACGGGTGGCAGAAATACCGCTCAGGTAAGTACTGTACAGCGATGTAAGGTATACGTCAATCTGGTGGCTGTTTTCAGGGCTTAATTCCGTCAATACAAAAGGCTCAACAGCGCCTTTAAACTTACCGGCTTTAAATACCTGCATTTCTATGCCCAGCTTATCCAGGGTACCTTTAAAAAAGGTAATATTGGTAGACATACCGTTGAACAGCATCTCACCGGAAGGGTTCATATACACCTTATCGGCTACTGAAGCCAGGTAGTACGCCCGCTCGGTATACAGCTCGGAGTATGCATATATAAACTTACCTGATTTTTTAAAATCTATAAGGGCGTTCCGGAGGTCTTCAATATTGGCAAAACCGCCGTAAAAGTCAGGCGCGGCCTGGATAAATATACCGCTGATATGGGCATCATCCTTAGCTTTCTGGATATTGCGTATAAGGTCTATTACCCCTACCGAGTGCTGTGCGGTAAGTGTATTGAAATTAAAAGACGTGAAAGGGTCGTCGTGAGTACGTTCCTGTAAATACCCTTTCATGTGCAGCTTCAGCACCGAATTAGACTTTACTTTAACTTCCTCATCACTTTTGAGGCCTGAAATAGCCGCGGCTATGATGCCGATAACTATGAAAATAAGAAGGAGTGCGCCCAGGATGAAACCTGTCATCGAGGCGAACATCATTTTAAAAAACTGCTTCATTTATGCTCCGTTGGTTAGTGCTTAACAAATCTGGCGACGGAACTCAATGCTCCGTCATTTGTTTGTACAAAATAACAACCTGCTGGCAATGAAGCGATATTTATATCGGTAAAACTTTCATTTAAAACGGTGGAATGAACCAGCCTGCCCGTTATGTCATAAAAGTTGACGGTGCAGGGCAGTTTAAGCGCCTGGCTGGAGGCTATGGAAACAGTAGAGCTGGCGGGGTTGGGATACAGGGTGACAGTGTTTTTGACCGCCTGGCTGGCAGATAAGCCCGATACATTGGCGTTAAATGCTATTATGGTTGAGTTGAGGCCCTGTACCTGGAGGTTAAACGAGTCGGTGAAGTTTGCGCCGGGGTTTTTACCAATAAACCGGAACGGTATGCGGTAGGCCTGCCCGGGCTGCAGGATAAAACCGGTAACCGTAGTGGTAACGTTTGGCTGGGGCTTGGGGCTAACAGCAGTAAGGGTTACATTCAGCACATCTGTGCCGTTGTTATATGCAATTACGGTGTGGTTAACGGTGTCGTTTGATGCTACATAGCCCAGGTGTACCGGGGTTGAGTAGGTAAGCAGCATATTTTTAACCAGGGCAGGGGCGGGGCCTGCAAAATTGCTGATGCGTTCAATAAACTCGGGGTGGTCGGTAAAAGGGTTGCGGTTGCCCTGTACTTGTGCGGCCTTTTCGTGGCGGGCTGAGTCTTTGCTGTCGGGCAGGAATTTCAATGCCCACTCGCGCAGCAGGTCTTCCTGTGGAGCGAAGAAACCGGTAAAATCCTGGTAGCGGGCCACCATATAAAACATAGCCCGGGCGGCCGTGCCTTTGTGGTAGTCGCGGGGCTCAAACTGTGAGTTATCAGACAGGGAGCCGCCTTCCATCCATACCGGGCTGGTTACAATGCCAAAAGGGTCGTTGCTACGGCGGGTATTGGCGGCACCATCGGCAGGAAACAGGTGGTGTATATCCGACTGCATAGGGTCAGCAGAGCCAAACTTGCTTTGGGGGAAGGTGTGCTCAGCGGTAAAATCGTTGGCAACAGCGCCGGCACGGGTATTAAATGTATCTACACGGCCCGTGTATACACAGGTTACAAGACTGTCAAAATTATCCACGTAGGCATACATCTGGTCGCGCACATTGGTATATCCCAATGTTGCTGCACCTTGTGCAGCCTTAGTTTTCAGCTCTGCCAGCAGGTCGGCTTCCCATTTATTTTGCGTGGATGAATAAAATGTACCGGGATAAAAGCCGGTACCCGTAAGGTGCACGTTTTTTGAGCCATACGGGCTGCCGGTAATAACCAGCAGCTCTTCGTGGTACTCCACATTATGGCGGGGCTTAAAGGTTACGGTGATAAGTTTTGAC
>DASPJH010000514.1:0-4552 GCA_035628715.1 Bacteroidia bacterium | reverse complement strand
CATCACCTGGGCCAGTGAAATAATAGCCATTACAGGGCTTTCCCAGCTGCGGGCGGTAAATATCAGTATAGTACCCAATACCGCATGCCATACCATCCATAGCAAAAAGCTGCCTTCCTGCCCTTCCCAGAAACAGGAGATCATGTATTTAAGGGGCAGCTCGCGCGATGAATGCTGCCAGGCGTACTGGTACTCGAAATAGTGTTTTTGTATAATAAAGAAAAGGATGGTGAAAATAGCTGCCACCGCGGCGGCGTGTACAAAAAAGCCCGCCCGGCCCATATTGCGCCAGAAGGTTTTGCCATCGGGGTTTTTAAAGGACAGAAAGTATGCGATTACAGAAAACAGTGAAGCAGCCAGCGAAAGATACACCGAAAACTTGCCCCAGTTGCCTATGGCAAGGTGCTCGCCTACATACGTCACTATGTTCTCTTCCATCAGTTAGCGCTGCTATATTCCTTGGTTTCTACTTCCTGTTCGTTGTACTTGCTGGGGCATTTCAGCAGTATTTCACGGGCTTCAAAAGCGTCACCGTTCATTTTGCCCTTCACTACTACGTTTTCGCTACGTTCGAAGTCCTGCGGACGGGGATTGCGGTATACCACCTTGCTCACATTGTCCATGCTGTCCTTCAGGTAAAACTCAAAGTAATTGGGGTCTTTCAGCTCGTCATAAATAAGCGGTTTGGTACGGTCCAAATGGCCCACAACGTGGTAGGTTGTGCCTGCATTTTGGGCAGCTGTGGCAAACGTAGCGTATTCAGTAGACTTACCGTACATGGATACGATGATCCCTATCAGCACGCCTACCAGTATAATGGCTATTATGTATGAAGCTTTCATAAGCTTAAGCGTTGTTTTTACGTTCTTTTTCCAGGCGGGTGATGCGCCTGTCCAGTATAAAAAGATAAATGGCTAGCCCTATAAAAATAGCTGAGAGCACACCAATCACCACCATGGATTTATCGGCACCTGCAACGGATGCAGTTGCTTCATTCTGCGCTGTTACCGCAGTAGCGCCCAGCATAAATAAGGCCAGTGTTGCAAATAATTTATTCATCCTGTAATACTTCCAGTTTTTTAACGCGGGTTTTCAGTTGCGCAATCCAGTATCCTACTAATATCCAGCCCAGTACGGCAGGATAAAACACCATGCGCATAGTTTCATCCAAATCGTAACTGCTAAAGCCGGGGTTGCCGCCATTGCCCGGATGCAGCGAATCGGTCATACGGGGCAGTATAAAAATCAGGACAATGAAAATCGGGAAGAAAAAGATATTGGTCACTGCTGCTACCCTTGCCCGTTTTTCCTCATCGTCAATAGCTCCCCGAAGTATAAAATATGCCGAATACATCAGCATACCAATAGCCACGCTGTTCAGCTTAGGGTCGTCAGGCCAGGGTTGCCCCCAGGTAAAGTTGGCCCATATCATACCGGTTACTATGCCCAATATACCCAAAAACATAGCCGTGGCGGTTATTTGTGAGGCTGCAATATCATCTTCCCTCCTGCCCCGGCGCAGGTATTTTATGCTGTACACCATACCGCCCACCAGCACGGCAATCATAGCAAACCACATGGGCACGTGGTAAAACAGGTTGCGTATGGTTTGAAACAGTATCTTAAGAAAAGGGAAACTGGTTTCTGCTGATTTCCTGTTTTTAACCGCTATGTCACACGTGGCAACTTCTGTAACCCGTGCGCCTTTCTGCGAGGCATTGAACCAAAAGGCGTTATCAAACACTACGTTCCCGTCTGCATCGTTATTCACCACCAAATGCAGGGGCTCTTTACCGAGCACCGGAACATCAAACGTGGCGGCCAGCTTTTCATTATCCTGAATGGTTACGCTGTTAGCGCAAAAGTTCTTTTCACCCTGTTTAATCCATACCTTCAGGCTGGACTGGTTATCTTTAAAATGGGTGCCGTGACCGGTAATCAAAACCGCATTTGTTTCTCCCTGCTGAAGCTCCGACGGGCTCACCTCCATAATGCCGGGACCCAACGGTATGTAAAGTCCGGCTACCAGTGAATATAACACCAGCAATACGCCCAGGTATTTCCACCAATTGTTTTTAAACATGGTTTATAGAAAAGCGCTGCAAAGGTACGCTATTGGTACGGGTTTTTGCCAAACAAAGTAAACTTATTATTGCCCCGCCATCTGCATAAAGGACAAGATATTCCCGGGTAATGTTGTCTGTCACATCTGTATGAACAGGAATACATGCCGGTTGAGCTGTTCAGCCGTGAACACTTATACTGTCTACCCTTGTCCCTGGAAAATCATCGCCAGGATGGAAGTAATAATACTGGTTACCAGCGGCGCCGATGATTTTACCAGCTCGTTAATCACATTGGTAATGGGGCCTTTCATTCCAAAACGGCCGCCGGTGTTTTGCACACCGGCTACAGCGGGCTGCATCAGTTTAAGATGGTACAGCCTGAGTGCTGAAGGCAGGTAAAATATAGCAATCAGCAGGCTGTATACCACCCCGTAGGCAAGCACAAACTCCGTATGCATGGGCGTATGGCCCAGGTCTTTGGTTATCTTCTGCACAAACTGCAGCTCATTAGTGGCAATATTTAGCAACGAGGTAGTTGTTAAAACAAATGAAAAACCGATAGAAATAGCCAGCAAAAATATTTTCAGCTTGCCCTCCAGGTAGGTTATGGCATCGGTATCAGCAGGCTCCAGCTCGGCGGCCGCCCTGTATACATTCATCATACCGGTAAATATCGGCCCACAGGCTATAAATCCGATAATATTCATTGTGAGGAACCGCCATTTCCAGCCGGGAATAAACAACGAGCTGAAATAGGGAGTAGAATCAAAAAACGAAACGAAAATAATATAATGAAAAACCAGCAGCACAACAATTGAAAATATAAAATATTTTAATCCCTTTTCCCATAATTTCAGCTCAGTAAATTTAGGATATAAGCTGATTTCCTTATTCAGGTATAACAACGGGAAAAACGATGCAAACCACATTACGAACATAGCGATGATAAACACTGCCCAGATAATAAAAACAGGATTATCCCTGAAAAAATCCACGTCTGAACTGACGTTTACCCGGTAGTTGTCTTCCAGTTCTTTTTCAGTAAGTACTGCCTGTTTAATGGTGTCACCGTAATATTTATAGGCTGTATCCCTGGCAATAACCCGCATTTTCTGCGCATCAACAGTTGTGTCTTTATTTATAATTTTAGCCTTAAGCGCTGTATCGTGTGCCCAATAGGTAATCGTAAGGCCCCCATTCTTATCTCCTGAAAGCAAGGTAACCCTGCCGCACATTGTATCTTTCGCAGGGCATTTAGGGTTGAACCGGATTTCAGAAAACACCGCCCTGGATTTATAATCGAGGGCATCACCGCCAAAAATTATGTAGTGGCCGGCAAAAAAACCCAGCAGGCCCATAATTATCAATAAATATGGCATTTTTTGCAATTGTGGTAATTTCATTTTACAGGTTAATTTTATTCCAAATGTAGTTTTAATAATTATTTAATGAACTATTTTTTAATATAATAGCTAAAAACCAGTATTTATACTTACAAGCCCTCCGTATATATACGAAAAAATACATTTATTCGCTTTGTATAATTTAAAGCACAGGAAATACAAAAAAGCAAAATCACGGGGCAACGAAACCACTCCTTATTGTATTTAGATGAAAAGAAAGCACTATTCTTTGTCTGTTTGGCCGTAGTAAAAAATTACTCTATGAAAAACATTTACCGTATTGCGGGCCTGCTATGCCTGTTTATATGCTGCAAAACTTCTTTTGCGGGGAATATTCTGGGCGCTGAGATCACTTACAAACACGTTGCCGGCGACAGCTTTGACGTGTCTCTGAGGGTGTACAGGGACTGTAATGGCTCCGGTACCATAGACCCTACAGTAGAAATATCCAACACTTGTACTACCTATAACCAATCACTTGCGTTGATTTCCAGTCGTGATGCAACCGGCATACCCCAAAACTGCCCCCAGCAGAGCAAGTGCAGCAGCGGGTCTTTTAAGTATGGTATTGAGGAGAGGATTTACAGAGACCGCGTAAAGCTGGACAGCGGTTCATGCAATTATTATAATTTGTGCTGGACCAGGGACAGCTTAAGCGATAGTATTACTACAGGTTATGCGGGCCAGCCTTTATTTGTATGTGCCTATATAGCGCTTAGTGCAAACCCTGCCAACTCTTCCGCCGAGTTTAATTTCCCGCCAAAATTTTTCCTGAATTATGGCAAAGACGCTCATATTAATTTAAGCGCTGCTGATATTGACGCAGACTCGGTTTCTTATGAGTTAGTCGGCTTTAACAGTACGGTATGGATGCCCTCCTATCCTTATAGTCGGCCGTTTACTTACCTGGGCTTTCCAATCACGTCGCTAAATTTTCCAGCCGGGATACATTTAGATTCTTCATTCGGCATACTCAGATTCCGGCCCGTTTCAAAAGGCCAGGTAGGAGTATATTCGGTAAGGGTAAAAGAATGGAGAAAAATTGCTGGAGTAGCAACTGTAGTCGGCATGGTCTCCCGGTTA
>DASPJH010000513.1:0-4444 GCA_035628715.1 Bacteroidia bacterium | reverse complement strand
GGTAATGGCACTAAAATCGTTTTCTGCCAGGTAGAAACAGATGTTGCCCCCTCCAAATTTCCCGCTGTTTTTCTTAAAAACTCCTTTATGTGCAGGTTGCCACCACAAATAAGTGCTATCGTTGTCAAAATCGGAGGTGCTAAGTTCAAAACACATGGTGTCGCCAAAGCAGCCAATTGCGCTGGCATTTCCAATAATATCAGGTGCATGGTTTTGAGCCCGGCACCATACTGCACCCGCCAGCATCCATAATAAAAGCACGAGCTTTTTCATCACGCAAAGTAAACGAATAAGTTGCTGGCAGAGTTGTAAGTTATTCCTTCACCAGTTTCACCCTTTCATAAAAGTCTTTGCCTGCCACCGTGATAAAATACACCCCTTTTGCCAGGCTGGAAATATCCACTCTTTCATAACTATTTTGCTGCAGGGAGTGGATTTCCCGGCCTGCTATATCCGTAATTTGCAAAGAAGCACTTTCGGGCAAACCGGTAATGCAGATAAAGTCAGAAACGGGGTTGGGAGAGATAGTTACTGGGGAGCGGTTCAAATCAGCCAGCCCGGTTATTTGCACTGTAACATACATGCTGTCCTTTTTCTGGCAGCCGGGCGTTTTAACAAATACAGGATACGAACTGCTTTTTACGGGGTACACAGTAATTTTGTGGGTAGTTTGCGAATCGGGCAGCCACAGGTATTCAATTTCGTGCGGTTTATAACCGTTTGAATCAAATATATCCACCCATATATTCAATCGCGTCCATTCTTTTAAAGGTGTATCCACCCATTTTTGATCAGCACGCACATTAAATCCAATGCCCTCGGAAATCATTGTATCATGGAAAGAAGCCATGCATTGATCAGTTAAGTAATACGCCCTGAATACATGTTTTCCGGGTCGTTTCAATTCCACGGTAAACGGTTCTTTTGAAGGGGGTGATGAAAATACGGTACTTCCAAAAGGATTATATACGATTAGCTCCGCTCTGACATTAGTGTGCAAATGCCATAAAACCGTTGTATCAGCATAGAGATCCACCAGGAACTTATTACAGGACAGCCGGGATATTAAGGGTTTAATTGCAGGCAGGTGCGGAGTTATTTTTACGGTTATCGCTTTAAATACGGTATCCTTTTTATCGGTAACATAAAACCCTACGCTGTAATCCGGGTCAAGGCGAAGTTTAGTTAAGTCAGCAACCAGGCAAAACTCTCCAATACTAAATTTCCTGGCCCCATTAGTGTGCGACAGACTGCCGCCTGTTAAAGAATAATCCCACCAGATAAAAGTACTGTCTCCATCGTCATCAGTTGTAGTTATATTAATACACTCCCGGTTATCTTCATGGGCAATTACAAAAGATTTCATATTTATTTCCGGCTTTATGTTTTGACCAAAAGCCTGTATATAGAAAAATAAGCAAAAGATGTATAAAAAAGGAGCTTTCATAATTATTAGATACAGGCTGGCATAATTTTGTGTACAGCAAACAACATATTTTATACAACCGCTATTTTGAACATTTAAAAAACTACGGTGTACTGCACTAAAATTCTAATAAATGAAATTACTTAATACCATACCTCTTTTTTTATTAATTATACTGATATCAGCAGCACACGCACAGCCCGGTTATGGCAAACGGTTCTGGAAAAACAATACCGGTGAAACTAACGGGGTAAGTGCAGTATGCAGTGATACCGGATTTATTATAGTTGGCGAAGAAGAAATAATGCCGGGATATAATACTGATGACATACGGTTAATAAAAACCGATGCCAACGGTGATACCTTATGGACAAAACTGCTGGAAAAGCAAGGCACCAGCGAGCGAATTTTAAAAATAAAGCAGTGCGCAGATTCAGGTTTTATAATGGCCGGGTATACTGATAACGAGTATAGCTTATGGCCGGACAGCAACTATCTTTTAAAAACCGATAAAAACGGTAACATACAATGGTACTATTCGCAGCCATCCATACCTGGGAGTGATCTTGTTGCAATAACAACTGATGTGGTGGAACTGGGCGATGGCAGTTTTATGGCCACCAGCCAGGAGCATCTTTTCGCAACCAATGTAAATTTTGATTCGTATATTTTTAAAATAAATAAAAATGGCAACCGTATATGGCACCGTCGTGCCTCTGCCGATTCGTATCCTGTTTCAATGCAAGCCACTCCTGATAATGGTTTTATTATTACAGGGCAAACATATGCCACCAGGAACGACGGACTTTTTTTATTAAAAGCTGATAAGGACGGATATGTTATTTGGGAAAAAGAACACCTGCACCAGCAGCAAAACTACGGAGTGCAGATATTTAATACCGCCTACGGTTATATTGTACTGGCCCAGAATATACTTTTTGCTGCCGACCATGCGGGCGACAGCCTATGGACCAGGGTGTACTGGCCGGGAATGCCACATTATGCAGCCGGGTATTTTACGGCAATGAGTACTACATATGATGGCGGCTATATTATTGGCGGAATTGTACCCGATACATCAATCACGTCATACGGTTTTAAAAATGATAATAAGAGTATGCTGGTGATGAAAATAAACGCACAGGGGGACAGTTTGTGGTCGGCAAAATGGGGCATACCTTCTTCCGATGATGTTACCGTGTCTGTACACCAAACATCAGATTCAGGTTTTATACTGACAGGGTACACCAATGACGGCGGCGGGGATGTATTGCTGTATAAAACCAATCACAAAGGCGAAATACGAGGCTGCTATCCATTGACAAGCGGAGGTGGAGGTCAGCCATATGCTATCTGCCCTTATGATTCTGCCATATTCGCAATTGAGTGGATGAAAAATGATACCCTGTCGTTTCGATGGTTCAGAAACGATACGTTGCTTAACAACACCACGGCAGAGTTTAGCACCCGCATTCCGGGCAGTTATAAGGTAATTGCCAGCAAAAATGGATGCACTGATACGTCGGGAATTTTTAAAGTAACTCATAAACCTTTACCGTTTGTAGACGCTGGCGCTGATATAATGGAATGCCTTACCCCAAATATCCATAGCTTTTATGGCGCTCCTTCCGGGGGAATATGGTCAGGCCCGGATATTACTCCCAACTCCGCAGATAATTCTGTTGAAATGGATGTGGTTGGCCCTGGCAAACATAAATACACCTATACAGTTACCGCAAACGGTTGTGAAAATACCGACAGCCTGTTTTTTACCCTTGATACGGTTGTGCCTGCAACGCCTGTAATTACTGCCTCAGGTCCTGTTTTATTTTGTGAAGGCGACAGCGTAACTATTGAGGCGCCTGCAGGGTACCCGGTTTACCAATGGAACACTACCGTACAAAACAAACGTTTGCTAACTATATATCAAGGAGGTACTTATTGGGTAAGGGTTAATAACAAAGTGTGCTACAGTGATACATCAAATAAAATCATTGTCACTGTCCATTCAATACCTTCTACCCCTTCAATATCTCAGGTATGGTATGATTCACTAGCGTCTTCAGCCACCGGAATATCTTATGAATGGCAACGGAACGGAATACTGTTAACCGATACATTGCCCGTGATAAGAATATCACAAAACGGCAATTACAAGGTACGGGCCCGTAGTGCTGAGGGTTGTTTCTCAGAGTTTTCAACCCCGTTTTTTTATAACAGCGCCCATATTCCTAACAAAGAGCTGCCACAGGTCAATGTTTATCCTAATCCTGCCGTGAACGAAGTGTATGTTAAAACTCACGGAATTACAGCACTACAGGTAAAAATATATGATATAACAGGCCGGTTAATTGCCAGTAGTATACCAAATGGTAATAATGGTTTGTATACAATAGATATTTCCTCCTTAAAGCCGGGGTTGTACTTTATAGTTGCAGAAAATGACGGCATGTATGTACCGCATCCTTTTGTAAAAGAATAAAAAACGCCGCAGCTCAATCAGAACTGCGGCGTTTTTAATACCAGTGTACGCCGGTTAACTATTTCGTGTCTTCCACCGGATTATTGTTCACCGGGCTATTATTAATATTCTCCTCACGGTTGTTAGTAGCGGGAGGTAAATCGCTCATATATTCCTCGTAATGCGTTTTGGTATCAAACGGGCGCTTGCCAATCAGTCGCTCCAAATCCGTCTGGAAGATGATTTCCTTGGCCAGCAGTTCCTTGGCTATAATTTCAAGTTGTTCACGCTTAGAGGTAAGTAAATCACGGGTACGATCATACGCCCTGGATATCATGCCCCGAACCTCCTCGTCAATCAGTTCGGCTGTACGCTCGCTGTAAGGTTTGCCAAAACCCCACTCGCCCTGCGGGTCGTTAAACGATACATTGCCCACTTTAGGGTTCATACCATACATGGTTACCATTCCGTAAGCCATCTTGGTAATGCGTTCCAGGTCATTCTGTGCACCGGTACTGATGCTGTTAAACACTATATCTTCAGCTACACGTCCGCCC
>DASPJH010000512.1:0-2829 GCA_035628715.1 Bacteroidia bacterium | reverse complement strand
GTGTTTGTTTTTAAGCGCTATAATATCGTAGGCAGGTTCTTCGTACGGGTGCGACTGCACTAAAGCCCCTACCACCCTGCCCTGTAACCACGAAGGGAATACCGTTTCAATCCGTATCTCAGGCTCCCTGTGCTGTTTGCCAATATTTCCCACGTACGGTTCAGTGCCCTCTCCTGCCCTGAAGGTTCCGAAACCTTCACCGCTATAGCTGCACTGGTCGTAGTCACCAATTACTCCTGCGCCAACATTAAAAAGGGCTTCGCGCACCTTATCTGCCTGTTCAGCCCGGCAAAAGGTTACCAGTTTGAATACCACATCGCTTTTAGGACTAAGTATCCGCACATTCTCCAACCCCAGCTTCCCGGCAATTTTGCTATTGACCCCGTTTCTAAGTACATTATCCAGGTTGGTATGAATGGCATACAGGGCAATATTATTCTGGATAGCCTTTATAACCGTCCGTTCAATATAATTAGTGCCGTTTAGCCGCTTTAGTCCCCCGAAAATTATAGGGTGGTGAGAAATAATAAGCCCGCACCCTTTGTTTATAGCTTCCTGCACAATTTCTTCCGTGCAATCCAGGCTGATGAGGGCTTTGCTAACTTCCGCATCTTTACTGCCCACCAGCAGGCCGCTGTTATCATAGCTTTCCTGCAGGGCAGGCGGCGCTATGGTTTCCAAATGGTTGATTATATCACTGATTCTCACAGGGCAAATTTACCCTATTCAGGATATATTGTCAGTATCTCAGGGAACTGCTGTTGGCTTTTGGCCTTTAGCTAACAGCCAATGGCTAAAGACTAGGGCATTTACCACGCCCGAAGAAAGTCCGCAGCGCCAGGTTTGATTAAAACATCACACCCAGTCCAATAGTGTAGCTAAGCGTAGCAAAATTCTGAGTAAAGTTATGCAGCTCAATATTGCCGGTGGTAGATGTCTGGAATTCCTCGTACCGGGGCCTGGCCATGTAATAATCGGTATTGGCAAGTATGGCCAGGTGCCGGCTTACTTTCCATTTCACTCCTACCTCAAGGCTTGCGGCAAAGCCTGTGGCATCTTTCATTTTTTTGCCCACAAAATAATAATCCTGGGCATCGTCCCATCCGCGTGCATCCACATCAGGATGGCGTATCAGCATATATCCGCCCATTAATTTAGCATCAATACTTACATTGCCGGTTATAGGAAAACAGCCGTATCCACCTGCCAGCAGCGTACCCATACCGTAGCGATAGGCAGTTACCTGCCAGTCAATACCTTGCGACTGGTACCTGGTTGTAAGCTGCTCATCAATGCTTTTGTAGCTGTATGGGTTAACAAGAAACCTGAATTTAGCCGCCACTCCAAAGTATTTTCCTATCAGGTAGGTATAGGTCAAATCACCCACCGTGCCCATGCGGGCATAACCGGAGGCCGGGTTTGCATAGTCGGTACTGGCAAAATCTGCCAGCGGTGTGCTTAAACCTATATTCAGCGACAGGGTCGTTCTCCGATGCGTCCCTCCAATTTGAGAATAGCCTTCAACAGCAAAAAAGAAAAGTAGTATCGTGGTAATTATCTTTGTTTTCATAGTTTTATCGTCAAACCTTTTGTTCTACAACAAACGATTTCGGCGGTTGGTTTTACTCTTACCGGATACAGATGGAAACAGGTCGAAAGTTTCATTTGAAGTCTGCCCCTGAAACCCTACCTTTGCGCCTCGATTTATAGACCATAATGGACAGAAATTCAATCATAGGTTTCGTGCTGATATTGCTGATAATGGTGGGGTATTTTTTTATCACACAGGATAATGTAAGCGACCTTGAAGCCCGCAAACAAAGAGAAAAAGATTCTATAGCAAAACTGGATGCTGCTGTAAAGACTGATTCGGGCCGTAAAACCGATACGCTTAAAACGCAAACCGCACAAACGGCGATTGCTGCCGACAGTACTGACACTGCAAAAAAAGAAGTGTACACCGGCCCCTTTGGGCGTTTTGCCAGCGGTACTGAAGAACTGGTTACTATTGAAAACGATCTAATAAAGGTAAAGCTGTCTACCAAAGGCGGCCATCCATATTCAGTAGAACTGAAAGAATACAACCGTTCGATACGCACGGAAAAAGGCGGAAAAAGCGACCAGCCCGTAGTGCTGTTTGAAGGCGCTGAATCCAAATTTAATATCAGTTTTGCCACTGCTGACGGGTTTACTGACTCTACTTCCCGTTTATACTTTACTCCTTCGGCCAAAAATGTTGACGCTACAAAAGACTCGGGAACTGTTTCATTAAAGGTCAGCCTGGATGAAAACCAGTACCTGGAGCAGGTATACTGGCTGAAACCAGGCAGCTACGAGCTATTTTACACCATCCGGGTGAAGGGGTTAAACAAGCTGATTTCACCCAACCTTCGTTTTCTACAGTTCGACTGGAAAGTGACTATGCCGCTGCAGGAACACGACGTGGAGCAGGAACGAGATGTATCTACTGTATACTACCGCGAGGAAGGACTCTCCCCCGATTATATCTCTGAAAAAAGTTATGAAGAAAAGAAGGCTGAAACCAACCTTGAATGGGTGGCCTTTAAGCAAAAGTTCTTTAACTCATCATTAATAGGGCTGGGCGATGTAAGTTTTGGCGGCGCCAAAGTAAGCACCCAAAAGTCGTTTGAGTCAACGCATGTTAAAACCGCAACATTCAGCTCTATTGTCAGCCTTACACCCAACAACGAGGAAACACTTCCGATGAAGTTTTACTTTGGGCCCAATAAATACAACGTTCTTAAAAAGCTCGACAATGAAATGGATGCCCTGGTGCCTATGGGCTGGGGAATCTTTGGCTGGATAAAC
>DASPJH010000511.1:0-5743 GCA_035628715.1 Bacteroidia bacterium | reverse complement strand
CAGCCGCTGAAACCGGGCAATCGTCGGCTATGGCTATAAAGGCGTTTTGGTAATTGGTAGTGTGCGTTTTCATATCCTGTCAGAGTACAAAATAATAAAAAAGCCATCAGCAATTAACTGACAGCTCTTTGATTTTTTTATATGCCTTACGCAGGTACCCTGTCTCCCCGGCCCAGCTGTTTCAAAAGGCGGGTGTGGTTGCGCAGGGCCGAGAAAAATGTTCTGCTGGAATGATAGGGAACATTAAACTCCTGCGCCGTTTTTTGTACAATGCCAGCTATGTTACCGTAGTGTATATGGCAAATATTAGGAAACAAATGGTGCTCCACCTGGTAATTCAGTCCGCCAATAAGCCACGAAAATACCTTTCCCCGCGGGGCGTAATTAGAAGTGGTGAGAAACTGGTGCACCGTCCAGTTCCAGGGTTGCTTTTTCTCTTTGTTCATATCAGGGAAAACCGAATCGGGCACCACGTGGGCCGGCTGGAAAATAGCGCTCAGCAGTGTGCCGGTTACCAGGTGCATGGTAATAAACATCAGTATTACCATAATGGGCGACACGGGCAGCAGCAGCATGGGCAATACCAGTATGTAACCAAAGTAAAACAGCTTCCACGCGCCCAGGTGCAGCATTTTTTTGCCGAACTCTTTGCGGCTGCTTACCATGCCTGTTTTGTAAAAGCGGATAAGCTGTGTAATGGTTTTGGTGGTTACAAGAAATAACGAGGAAACCCCATACAGCAACCATGCGTATATATGCTGGAAACGGTGGATCCAGTACCTTTTTTGGTTGGGAGAAAAGCGCAGCACAAACGGCGGCACTATATCATCATCAGCGTGCTCAATATTGGTAAAGCTGTGGTGCAGCGTATTGTGCTGTATTTTCCATACCGCAGCATTAGCGCCAATAAGGTTCATGGTGAGCCCCAGCAATTTGTTCACCCGTTGTTTTTTTGAGTAAACACCGTGCAGGGCATCGTGCATAATGCCGGTGCCTATACCAGCCATGCCTAGTCCCATCACACCCCACATTATAAACATCAGCCAGGGCTGTGTAATAACTCCGGCCAGCATTAGCACCAGCGGGGCAATAAACAGGGTAAGCATCAGCGCCGATTTCAGCTTCATGCTCAGGTTGGCGTGCCTGCTTTTGTTGGTGGTGCGAAAATATTCGTTTACCCGCTGTTTCAGGATATCCGGAAAATCCGCCTTATCCTCCTTAGAAAATTGTGGTTTTTGTAGTTTCATCTTGTTGAAATTGAATAAAGATAAATTCCCTGGGGTATGAGATGCCCATGCCTGACCGGTATCTGTTGCCGGAATTGTTTACTTTTATTTGGGACTAAAAGCGGGAGATACAAAGGGGTAAAAAATTGTCCGCGTGTTGAAGTTGAAAAGATTAAGCCCTTTGAGGTGCAGATAAGTGCATTTATCGTTCCAGTACGGTCTTTTCATGGACGGGAGCTGCTAATTCGCTTAGGGTAAGGGCGTTTTGTTTGCAGGCGTATTAATTAACTGCCATCACGAGTTAGGGTGGCGGCATTCAAACCAATATTCCAGCACCAGTTGTATTGTTTTTCTCATATCGGCCACTCTGCTCGCTTTCTGAAAAAAGCCCTGAACGGTCATTTCAGTATATGCCCTGGTTACCGTACCTGTATCTACTGAAGTAGAATAAAACACAAAAGGGATGCTTTTGCGCCGCAACTTGGGTGTACTGTCAATCTCTTTTTTAAACTCAATTCCTGTTTTAGCAGGCAGGTTCACATCGCAAAAAATTATAAAAGGCTGCTCCCTGGTGGTAAGCAAATAGTGCAGGGCATCATCACATCTGTCAAAATAAATAAGCCGGTTGCCAATTCCCAGGTCGCTAATGATAAGTTCAAATATCTCTTTATCCTCGGGGTCGTCGTCAACTAAAATGATGGGGCCGGTTTTAGACATTGCTTCCTTTTAGTAAGAAACAATGGAAATGTAAAATGGTTAAGGTGCTAACTATCGGGATTTAAGAAGTCCATCTTGGTTTTTTCCGCAAGTGCCGCAGTACACTGCTTCGTTTTCAGAATTTCCGCACCATTGGCATCCAGCTGGGGTACGAAGGGCAATGGAAGAAATAATAAAATAACCAAACAACGGACTGGCAATCACACAAACCAAGAGTGCTGGAACAAAGCCGATTTTTCGCCTTCGGCTTTCCTGCCGGCACATCATAACTGTAAGGGGGATTAATAATAAAACTACAATTGTGATTACAATATTCATTATTCAAATATCAAAAATTAACTCCTTTTAACAAGGCCTTTTTGTTACTTGCGCACATGTCCTACACCACCGACCACACTTTCGCTCAAACCGATTTCACCACTACCGCTTTGCCAAAAGGGGAGTATGAGAATTGTATTTTTAAGGAATGCAATCTGGCCGAGACGGATTTATCAGACATGAAATTTGTGGACTGTGAATTTTACAACTGCAACCTGAGCGCGGCCAAACTTACCCGTTCGGTAATACGGGATGTGGTATTTAAAGACTGTAAACTGCTGGGGCTGCACTTTAATAACTGCAATGAATTTTTATTTACGGCCAGCTTTGAAAATTGCCAGCTCAACTTATCCATTTTTTATAAGCTGAAACTGAAGAAAACACGCTTTAAGAACTGCGCTTTACGGGAAGCGGATTTTTCAGAAACGGATTTAACCCAGGCGGTGTTTGACAACTGCGACCTTGCCCTGGCGGTTTTTGAGAATACGGTGCTGGAAGGCGCAGATTTGCGTACGGCTTATAATTATTCCATTGACCCGGAGAAAAACCGCATTAAGAAAGCTAAATTTTCATCGTCAGGGATAGCAGGATTGCTGGATAAATATGATATTGTGATTGAGTGAGATAGTGCATACAATCAGAAGCCTTACTATTCGTTTTTACCGTATGAGAAGAGTTATCGTACTGCTGGTAGTTATTTTATCCCGGGTGAGCCTGTTTGGGCAGGATACGGCTTTTATCCTGAAGGAAACCGTCAATGGTGCGTACCACGCTATATTTATCGACAGCAATAAAAACTCAACGTACTATAACCGGATTGCCTCATTCGGACTAAACAGCAGTGATTCGGCTCTGTATTCAGAATCCGTAAAATATTTAAATGAAAAATATCCCGGTACATTTAAAAAAGTAAATTTTGATTTACCGCGGCAATGGGTGCCGCTGCATTATTACCAGGGAAAGTTTTATTTGTATTCTCCTAACGATTATATGAGTAATTACCTGGTGGGAATCTCGGATACAACCTATATTGATTACACCGGCGAAGGCCCGGTGGCAAGCCGGATAAGCTCATTTACTCAAATGGATTCAAACACTTATGAATTCAGCGTTGTGGCATGGACTCAGCCTGACAGGACAATAACCATTCATATACTGGATAAGGAAACCGGGCTGGCGGTATTTGACGATGCAAACGCGGTAGTGGACCCTGCCAGCCATGGGTATTCAGTAATGGTTCCGGCTGAAAATATCCGGCAATTCCCAATTATTGTTAATTACGGCATACAAAAATTTATGGAGTTCCGGGATTTTACGGAGCCGGATTATAAGGAGCTGCTCTCAGAGAAGTAGCAAAAAGCAGAAGGGCAGGACTTTCTCAAGCCTGCCCTTGTTAACCTTATTGACGAAAATATTCCTAAACTTACTTAACAGTAAACCACGAAAGCGGCCTGGTTTCCACCACGGTGCGCTCAGTATAACCGCACTCTTCGGCGCTTTTCGAGGTTTCAGCTACTATAAAGCCGTAATCCGATGCTACTTTTAAAGCAGAGTTGATTACGGGTGCTGCAGAAGTCTTAAATGCTACAGTTCTGATGGTGATAATAGTGCGGGCGTACCGGGTTCCGGCTGAGTCAAAAGTATGTACCGGTACCCTTGCTGAAAAATTGCCGCGGCGGTTCTTTGCTTTTTGCATGCCGCTTTGGGTCAGGTATTCAACATCGTAATATACCCATGCATTGGCCGCGCTAACAGTATGTGTATAGTTTACCCAGGTGTTATTACCAGTGTTTACCGGTTCTGCCGACTCATCTGTTTTAGAGCATGAGGTAAGCAGGCTGCCCAGGAGAACGATTGCTAATAGTATTTTAGTTTTCATTGGTAAGGATATTATCCCTTAAATCCGATACAAACCTAATTCCGATTCCATACCTAACCCCGTCAATTTATATGAGTTGCGGGAAAATTATTTGAATGGAGTTGCTTGTAAATCAGCTTGTTGAAAGTGTTTTAGTATATGGGTGTCTTCGCCGCCGTGCAGGCGGCAAGGGGTTGAAAAGGAGTACCTCCCGGGCTGCCCTGAAAATAAGTGCGTATATTGTTTCCTGTTTTTGGGGCGCTTGCCAGTAAAGGGATTCAGGCAGGGTAAAAAAATCCATTGTTTAAACATTGTTTTGGCCGTTTTAAGAACCCATTAGTGCTCGAAACCTTTACCAACAGCAATGCAGGCCATCCCCCGGCTGAAGCCGCGGGGTTACTGCATGGGGGGTGTGGTTAATCATAGCAACTTTGCATACCACAAATGAAAGGTTGGGGAATAACCAATTATTACCCCAATAATCAACAGCCAGCGCACCCCATTTCAGTAACCGTTGCTTTAGCTGCGGGGTAAAGAAACTTAGCTACGTTTAAGAACCCCATTTCAACGGCAACCCATAAAGGGTTATCTTTGCGGTATGAGCCACAAAGCAGGTTTTGTTAGTATAATAGGTAAGCCCAACGCAGGCAAAAGCACGCTGATGAACGCACTGATAGGGGAGAAGCTGTCCATCATCACGCCCAAGGCGCAAACTACCCGGCACCGTATTATGGGTATTATCAGCGGCGAAGATTTCCAGGTAGTGTTTAATGATACCCCGGGGATTATTGAGCCGCAGTATGGCCTGCACAAAAGCATGATGAAGTTTGTGGACGAGAGCCTGGAAAGCAGCGATGTAATTGTGCTGATTGTGGAGGTGGCTGAAAAAGAGCTGCCCGAAGAGGTTACCAAGCGCCTGCAAAACGTGAAAGTGCCACTGATACTGGCCCTGAATAAAGTGGATGTATTGAAACAGGAAGAAGTGGAGGAGAAGATAAATTACTGGAGAGATAAATTTAAGTTCACTTCAATAGTCCCGCTATCGGCGCTGAATAAATTCAACACCAAACAACTGATGGAGGAAATAAAGGCGCTGTTGCCTGAGTCGCCGGCATATTACCCCAAAGAGCAGCTGACAGATAAGCCCGAGCGCTTTTTTGCTGCGGAAATGATAAGGGAAAAGATATTTTTTAGGTATAAAAAGGAAATTCCTTACAGTACCGAGGTGATCATAGAAGAATTTAAAGAAGAAGGCGACCTGCTGCGTATCCATGCGGTAATAATGGTGGAGCGCGACTCGCAGAAAGGCATTTTAATAGGCGAAAAAGGGGTGGCGCTTAAAAACACCGGTATGGCCGCCCGCAAAGAGCTGGAGAACTTTTTTGGCCACAAGGTTTTTTTGAAGATGTTTGTTAAGGTGAAGGAGAAATGGCGCGACAACAAATCGATGCTGAAAGAACTTGGGTACGATGACTAGCAGGCTATTTTGCTAATCCGCTCATCATCCCTTATCACATAGGGTATATGTGCACAGTAACTAATTGGCACATTAAAGCGTACCTTTGCGGAATAATGAAATTGACTATTTGGGGCGCCGCCAGGCAGGTAACAGGCAGCATGCATT
>DASPJH010000510.1:0-2304 GCA_035628715.1 Bacteroidia bacterium | reverse complement strand
AGGAAAGAATATTGTATGTGCACGAAAATCCCGTGCGCGATAAAATAGTGGCCCGGCCCGAAGATTATCTCTACAGTTCGGCCGCTGACTATGCCGGTAAAAAAGGGTTGGTGAACGTAAGGGTCATCAATTTTGAACAGCTTCGTATGGCAGTGTTGAAATCGGGCTCATCCGAATAGCTCCACGGTTACTAATAGCTATATGGATCTATAAAATGCCAGGTAAGCTTTACCCCGGCAAATCCATACCAGTCATCTTTTTTAGGATTGCCCCGGCGTGCGCCATTTCCGGGGTACGGATCGAACTGGGTACTTCCTACTTCGTTTCCGCGGTAGGCCATTTCGAGGGCCTTTGGACCGACGGAATTTTTAAGTACCATAGGGTCAACGTATGAATTGCTGACATCATCGAGGTGGTCGGTAAATAATTTGCGGAAACCAGCTTCCACCGAAATACTGAACTGATCGTTGATTTTGAACCTTGCTCCGCCGCCGAAGGGTATGCAAAGCTGTGTAAGTGAATACTGTTTGCGGTCGGGATATTCGGGAAGGCCCTGCCCTTCGGTACGCAGCGGCCGCAGAAATACCTTTTCATTGTGCATATCATAAGCAAAAGGCTTGAACCGGAAGGCGCCCACGCCGGCAAACAGGTATGGGTAATTGGGGAATAATTCCGGGTCCAGAATGGCCGCTTCCACCACAAAACTGGCTTCAATAATAGAGGATTGAAAGCTCAGGTTGCGCAGCATCAGCATGGAGTCTTTTGTAAACTTATCGTCGCCGGATACAGAAGCAAAGGCCAATCCTGCCCGCAGTGAAAATTGAGGGTGGATCTGGTATTTGACATTCAGGGCAACAACGGGTTTCATGGACCGGGTGACCAGCGCACTTTTGGTAAGGTCGCCGTTATAACCGGCTGCGCCGGCAAATAGTTCCAGGCTCCAGGTCTGTGATCTGGCGGTAGATGTCAGGGTGGCCAGCAGCATTACTGTGGCAATGAGGCGTGTCATTGATAAGCACTTTTAATTGTTAAACAACTATTGCAGCTTTTCCTGGATAACAGGGAGGATAATTGGAGACAGTGGAGGAAAATCCGGACGCGAAAAATAAAACAATTTATTCAAATTCAAAAGGCCCTGGTTCCCAAAATAGGACAGGACTAATGATAAACGCATGACAAATAAGGGTTTCTGCTCCTGTAATATTTTATGGCGTTAACCGACCTACTTTGTATCTTTTCGTCAAAACCACCTATTTGCAGGCTAACCTTAACCAGGAAGAATTTATTGCTTTGGTAACGCAGCACAAGGCCATGTTGTATAAGGTCTGTAACCTGTATTGCTCAACGGAACACGACAAACAGGACTTGTTCCAGGAAATTGTCATTCAGCTTTGGGGGGCCTATCCCCGCTTCCGTGGCGATTCAAAATTCAGCACCTGGTTATATCGTATTGCACTGAACACCGCTATTTCGGATCTGCGAAAACAGAAAAAGCATATTCGTAGTGTTGAACCGGAAAAACTGCCAACCGAGATACAGGATATTCAATATAATAAGGACAAAGAAGAAAAAATACAGCAACTCTATCGGGCTATCAGCCACCTGACTGAAATCGAGCGGGCTATTGTCATGCTGTACCTCGAAGACCGGAGCTATGATGAAATGGAGGACATCCTGGGCATCAACCAGAATAACCTGCGTGTGAAGATGAACCGTATTAAAGAAAAATTACGTAAACTCACAAAAATTGTAGAACATGGAGTTGGATAGCCTAAAGGATATATGGAAAAACCTGGACGAAAAGGATTTGCGTTCGGGCAGTGATGTGCCGATCATGTCCATGTTGCAAAAGCGGTCAAAAAGCCCCCTTGCCAAAATGAAGCGCAACCTTTATTGGGAAATGGCCGCCCTGGTGGTATGTTATTCGCTGGCTATCTGGTACTATATCACAGCATGGCAGGGCCGTTATTGGGAAGTTGCCCTGCTTTTATTCCTCGTGGGCGTGTTCGCCCTGTTTTATTACCTGCGCAAAAACAAGTTGCTGAAAGATATGCAATGCGTAGCCTGTGAAGTGAAATCGAACCTGAAGCAGCAACTGGTTACTTTGGAAAAATATGTGAACTTCTATTTTGTGAGCAGCATACTGTTGACGCCCATGGCCTATTTTGTTGCGGGACTTATTGTGTTTTTCAAAACACCTGCAGAAGGCAAGGGGAGCTTAGGTCAACGTACTACTACAGCCATTAACCAGATCGGCGAACAACTGCCGGATCATCGGTTCTTTATTACATTTATAGCTATCGG
>DASPJH010000509.1:0-2677 GCA_035628715.1 Bacteroidia bacterium | reverse complement strand
GGCATCTACTCCATTAAGGTTGCTTCCGCAATTACCTATGTTATTAGTGGCGCCACCACCACCGCCGGCTATAATCAGCGGGGTGTTATCCATGGTGGTGATAAACGTACCACCGCCACCGCCGGCATCTTCCGTATTTGAGGTGCCTTGCTGCCCAACTAATATTTTTAGGGTATCACCACCTGTTAATAAAAACTCACCTGTCATTTCAGCCCCTAAGCCTCCTGTTGCCGTACAGCCAAGGCTTATTGACCCTCCCTGTGCACCACGGGTGGTTATTTTATAATAACCTGTTAAGGGAACTATCCAGTGTTGTATTCCATTTAATACAAACACTTTACCATCAAGCGATGTGCTGGAATACGCATTGTCAGCCTGGGTTTGTGAAGGCCCGCTTACACCTGTGGCTCCGGCATTGGTAAAGGTATATTTTACCTGAGCTGATACAGGGGCTACGCCAAATAAAACCAATACAATAGGCAATAATGCTGATAAACCCACCCGCAAAAGCAATTTTTTTTGCAGATGTTTTGCCGCAAAGACTGTTGAGCCTGGAAGCCCTCGGGATTGCAGTTCATTTCGAGTTTTTAGTTGCAGTAAATTCATAGAAGCATATAAATTATTAATTGTTGTTGTTTAATATTCCAACCGGGTAACCCCTGTAAAAAAAGAACGACTGGGCGGTTTAGCTATGCCCGCCCGGGCAATATTTTCCGGATATCCTGCTGACGCGACAATCCCCGACCGTGTCAGCAGAAACAATACGTATCAGAACCGTGGTATAAATGATGTATATAAAAACTTACCCCGAACAGCTACAGATAATCCTGAAAAACCGGCTTTTTCTGAAAGAAGCAAAATAGTTGTTGCATGAAGTCTGACCGAAAAAAACAGGTTATGAAAAGTTTGTAAGATTTGAGACAGATGATAGCAAATACACTTATAATTAAGTGTATTCCAATTTTGATAATATATTGGTGAAAAGGCCATCATATGTCAATTGGGGGGGCACTGTAGCTTATTCTTCAGTATTTGCAACCCATCCTGTTTTGTAATAAAACTACCTTTTATTACAAACGTAACTATCAAATATAATAGAGAAAATTTTGACCCGGCAAGTTACTCGACTGAGAAGGTGAAATTTTATCGCCGGTAAACTCGTAAAGTGCTACAAATCAATTACAATAATAGATTCTTGAAAGTGTATTTAAATGACTATGCTTTTTGCAGCTGTCAAACTACCTGTTATAACCGTAAGCCTGCAAGCCAGTTGGATAAAAAAGTACCTTTGTTAACTGTCTTCCTGTTTTAAACCCAAATAAAAAAGCCGGTATTACCCGGCTTTCAAAAATATAGTATCAAAATTAGTTATGCATCAATATTGGCATACTTGGCGTGGCTTTCAATAAACTCACGGCGGGGGGGCACCTCATCACCCATCAGCATGCTAAAAATGTGGTCGGCTTCCGCCACGCTTTCCAGCGTCACCTGCTTCAGCGTCCGCTTGTCAGGGTTCATGGTGGTTTCCCACAACTGCTCGGCATTCATTTCACCCAAACCTTTATAGCGCTGCACGTTTACGCTGTCGGTCTTGCCGTCTTTAGCAATTTCCATAACAGCCGCTTCGCGTTCCGCTTCTGTCCAGCAATAACGCTCTTCTTTGCCTTTTTTCACCAGGTACAGCGGGGGAGTGGCAATGTACACGTGCCCAAACTCTATCAGGCGTTTCATGTAGCGGAAGAAGAACGTCAGGATCAGCGTACGGATGTGGCTGCCGTCCACATCGGCATCCGTCATAATAACAATTTTATGGTAGCGGAGCTTTTCCAGGTTCAGGGCTTTTTCATCTTCGGGTGTGCCTATAGATACGCCCAAAGCCGTAAACATGTTCTTAATCTCCTCGTTATCATAAATTTTATGCTCCAGCGCTTTTTCAACGTTAAGGATTTTACCTCTCAGCGGAAGAATGGCCTGGAAATTACGGTTACGGCCTTGCTTGGCGGTACCTCCCGCTGAGTCACCCTCCACCAGGAATATCTCGCATTTACCGGGATCAGATTCAGCACAATCCGAAAGTTTACCAGGCAAACCAACTCCTGTCATGGCGCCCTTGCGCTGCACCATTTCGCGTGCTTTGCGGGCAGCATGACGGGCAGTGGCAGCCAAAATAACTTTGTTTACAATTATCCTGGCCTCTTTAGGATTTTCTTCCAGGTAATTGTTCAGCATATCGCCTACACACTGGTCTACTGCGCCCATTACCTCGTTATTGCCCAGCTTGGTTTTGGTCTGGCCTTCAAACTGCGGTTCGGCTACTTTTACAGAGATAACACCGGTTAACCCTTCCCTGAAATCGTCCCCGCTTATCTCAAACTTCACGTTTTTCAGCAAGCCTTCCTTATCGGCATAGGCTTTCAGGGTGCGGGTAAGTGCGCGGCGGAAACCGGCCACGTGCGTACCACCTTCAATGGTGTTAATGTTGTTTACGTACGAGTGCAGGTTTTCGGCGTACCCGGTATTGTATTGCAGGGCCACCTCTACAGGCACGCCTGCTTTTTCACCTTCTACGTAAATAGGTTCGGGTATCAGTTTTTCACGGGTTCCGTCCAGGTAGCCTACAAATTCCTTCAATCCGCCTTCAGAGTAGTAGGTATCCGTCTTAAAAGTACCGTCTTCG
>DASPJH010000508.1:0-8106 GCA_035628715.1 Bacteroidia bacterium | reverse complement strand
TTTAATGTTTCACTCCGATTACCAGCAAATTAACTTACCTTATGGAATAGAATTTTCGCCAAATAGCAAATATTTATATATCAGTTGTTATAAAGCAATTTATCAGTGCCCCGTTAAAGATATTAAAGCAATTAACAATTTTGATTCAATTTGTGTGCCGGTGGGAACTAAAAGATACTATGACTTCCAGGAATACAATAGCACCTTGCGTTTAGCCCCTGACGGAAAGATATATGTTACCAAAACAGGTTTTACATTACCGGTAATTAATTATCCCGACAGTGCAGGAGCCAAATGTAGTTATGATAGTATTGGTATTGACTTAATGGGACGTCAGTGCGGGCATCATCTTCCCGATTACATTCTCCCCAACCTCTACGCCCGCCAAATCTGCCTTAGCGATACCACCCAAATAAGACTAAGAGCTACCGCTGTAGATTCTGTGAAATGGGATTTTGGTGACGGTAATACCGGGTTTACGCTTACTGCGGATGTGGAGCACCTGTATGCCGATACGGGCACTTACCCTTTGGTAGCGTATGTATATCGGCCCGGCAGAACGGATACGTTTTATTATCCTCTTAAAATATATACTATTAAACCGCCGACCTTAGGCGCTGACCGGCTTATTTGCACGGCCGACAGCTTGGTATACAATGTTTCGCACTACACCATTGAACGGTATGCATGGAGCAACGGCTCTTTAAACAGTTCTGTTACCTTAAAGCAGCCCGGCAAATACAAGGTGAAGGTGGAAAACTATGGGTGCGTGGCTGAAGACTCGGTGGAAATTAAAACCATTAATTGCGGGTATACGGTAGACGGCTTTTGCGTGGGTGATACAACGCGATTTAAACTGGATAGTGCCTCGGCTGATTCGGTTAGCTGGGACTTTGGCAATGGTAAAAAGGAACTTATAACAAGTGATTCAATTAATCATAATTATACAGGCGGTAATTATACCGTAACCGCTACGCTGTATAAAGATGGATTATCGGTTAATTCACCTAAAAATATTACCATTCATTCCGTAAAAAAACCTTGGTTGGGCAATGATACGTTACTGTGTGCAGATGATTCGCTGGATATAAATATTTTCGACGCTTCTTATTCAGGCTACCAGTGGAACAACGGCGCTTCCATTTCCAGCGCAGTTATAAAAACTCAGGGTATGTATTGGGTAAAGGTAGAAACCAACGGCTGCACTGACGGCGATACGATAAGGGTGGAGAAAACCGGATGTTCGATTTCTCCCACCAATTTCTGCCCTGGTGACACTACTGTATTTAATTTTAGTCATTCAGCCGACTCAGTGCAATGGGATTTTGGCGACGGAAATAGCCATATCACATCGGCGCAACAGGTTTTTAACAAGTACACAAACGGAGGTAACTATACTGCATCGGCAACTGTATTTAAAAATGGATTAAGCCGTGACATTACTATTCCGGTTGCAATTACTTCTTTACCAGCACTTGATTTAGGGCCTGACACGGTGGCCTGCTTTAATTCGACACTCGGTTCAAAAATAAACACTCCTGGAATTTCCTACCTGTGGAACGACGGCACTAACGGGCCTTTTGTAACTGTGCTGCAAAGCGGGAAATATATTTTACAGATACAAAAAGCGGGGTGTTTTGCAAAAGACTCAGTAACCCTTACCGTAGAGGGTTGTGAATGCGAAGTATATATCCCCAATGCGTTTACGCCCACTAATAATAACCTGAACGAAACGTATGCACCTGTTGCGTTTTGCGAATTAACAAATTACCGTATTGAAATATTCAATAAATGGGGCGAATTAATTTTCAGCTCACAGGATATTAACTCACCCTGGGATGGCACTTACAGGCAGGCGGATTGCCCGGCCGGCATCTATATATACGTAATTACTTACCGGGACAGCCGCACCCTGAAACAATATTCTGAAAAAGGTACGGTTACATTAATCAGATAGTATTTCTCATTTATTATTAAATACTTAATAATAAATCACCCGGCAGGTTGGTTATTGGCGTTATACTCTGCTGAAACGGCATAATATTGTTCCAGCATTTCTTCCAGATCGTCAATGTATTCATTTCTTCTTAATGAGCGGGAACATAACCATGTAATCAAACCCGAAACGATAAAAACAAAACCGAATATCATCCTCATTCCCATTAGCATTTCATCCATTATATCATACACTTCTCCTTCCATTTCGCCTTTTATCAGGGGCAGCCATAGTTCCCGGCTGTAGGTCGTCCAGAAAGCAACTATTGAAACAATAAAAAGTAAGCCAAAGGCTATCCGTAAAATCCAGAAAAGCATGGTATACCTCAAAGTAGAGGGACGTGATTTTTTTAATTCAACCCACCGGGATGAAAGTAAAAATAATTTATGTATCGATAGCATAGGTTTAGTTAGTTTATCAATATATAAAGTATTTTTTATTAACTGTTTAAATATTTTAACAGTAGATGATAAACGTTGCCCCAACCCTTAAAAGGGCCAGTCGGCAGGCTACCATTAACGATAATTGGAAACATTTATCTCACCATTCCGGCGAAGGTCCCTTTAGGGGATTTAGGGGTATTTTCCTATATTCCCACCATGAACATGCTTCAGCTACCGCAGATAAATACTTTTGAGGAATATGAACAGGCGTACCAGCGCAGCATTAGCAATCCAGAGGTTTTTTGGGACGATATTGCAGGTTATTTCCACTGGTTTAAAAAATGGGACACAACCCTTAGCTGGAGCTTTACTCCGCCTAAAGTAGAGTGGTTTGCAGGCGGCTCTACCAATATGGCTTATAACTGCCTCGACAGGCATTTGGATACACTGGGCGATAAACCGGCCATCATATGGGAAGCTAACGATCCCAATGAATCCGGCAGAACACTCACTTACCGGGAGTTGCACAAAGAGGTATGCAAATTTGCCAACGTGCTGCTGAACAGCGGGCTGAATAAAGGCGACCGTGCCTGTATTTATATGCCCATGGCGCCCGAGGCTGGTATTGCCATGCTGGCCTGCGCACGGATAGGGGTGGTGCACTCAGTAGTGTTTGCAGGGTTTTCGGCACAATCGCTTTCTGACAGGATACAGGATTGCCAGGCAAAGGTGGTAATTACAGCAGACAGCTTTAAACGGGCTGATAAAACCGTTGCCCTGAAAAAAATAGTGGACGAGGCACTGCAAAACACGTCAACTATAACCAAGTGCATCGTATACAAACGCAGCGGCGAAGCCATAAACTGGGTAACCGGTCGCGATACCTGGTGGCACGATGAAATGGCCCATGTTTCCGCCGATAATACTGCTGTTGAAGTAGGCGCTGAAGACCCGCTGTATATCCTCTATACTTCCGGTTCTACCGGCAAGCCAAAGGGGATATTGCACACTACGGGCGGGTATATGGTGTACATAGGCTATACGTTTAAAAATGTATTTAACTATAAACCCGGGGAAGTATACTGGTGTACTGCCGATGTGGGCTGGGTTACCGGCCACAGTTACCTGTTATACGGTCCGTTGCTCAACGGCGCTACTACCGTATTTTTTGAGGGTGTGCCCTCATGGCCGGATGCTTCGCGTTTCTGGCAGGTGGTGGATAAGCTGCAGGTGAATATATTTTATACGGCCCCAACGGCCATCCGCTCACTGGAAGGATTTGGAACAGAACCTTTTGAAAAAGTGAAGCTGGACAGTTTGCGGGTACTGGGCTCGGTAGGAGAGCCAATAAACGAGGAAGCCTGGCACTGGTATAACAGGAATGTGGGTAAAGAACGCTGCCCTATTGTGGATACATGGTGGCAGACGGAAACCGGGGGGATAATGATATCGCCCATAGCTACCGTTACCCCGCTGAAACCCGCTTTTGCCACGCTGCCGCTGCCCGCTGTGCAGCCGGTATTGCTGGATGAAAAAGGCAATGAGCTGGAAGGGAACCGTGTAGAAGGGCTGCTGGCTATGAAGTTTCCCTGGCCGGGTATGGCGCGTACCATTTACGGAGACCATGGCAGGTATGAGCAAACTTATTTTTCGTCGTTTAAAGGGTATTATTTCACCGGAGATGGCTGCCGCAGGGATAACCAGGGCTATTACCGCATTACAGGCCGTGTGGACGATGTAATTAATGTATCCGGTCACCGAATTGGTACGGGCGAGGTGGAGAGTGCCATTAATGAGCACGAACTGGTAATAGAAAGCGCTGTGGTGGGGTATCCGCACGATATAAAAGGGGAGGGGATATACGCCTATGTAATTTGTAATTGCGATATTACCGATGCTGAAAAATTAAAATCAGAAATAAAAGAGAAAGTGGCTACGGTTATAGGCTCGTTTGCCAGGCCTGATAAGATACAGGTAGTAACCGGCCTGCCCAAAACCCGTAGCGGTAAAATTATGCGCCGCATATTGCGCAAAATAGCCGGCGGCGATACATCTAATTTGGGAGATACTTCCACTTTGTTAGACCCATCGGTGGTGGAGAGTATTATGGCGGGGGCGGTTTAGGTATTTATTATAATTATCGTGAAAAAAAAAAGAATATCAGTTAATTTTAAGGTGGGATATTATTTTTTTATAATAACTACTCTTTTGCTTTGGATTAATTTTATTGTCAGATTTAATAAATTAGATGATCTTTATTTCTCCTCTTCACTTGTTATAGTATGTTCCGCTATTTTTCTTCTTTGTGCTTTTGCATTAAAAAGAATGGCTGCAGTAGAATACGATGGTAACAAACTATACTATAGTGGAAGAAGGAAGGTAGAAATTAATATTGATGATATTGTAGAAGTTAAGTTAACAATGATTGATATTAACGGAATAAGCATGTGGAAGCTAAAGTATTTGGAAGAAGAGAAGGTTATGGCAGTTCGAATATTTTTTAATTCCAGCCCTAATTTTGTAAAATTTATTAAACAGCTGAAAGAGAAAAATATAAAAGTGGTGCAGACTTCTAACTCCTTTGATTTTGAATGTATAATACTTATGATACTACCGCCAATCATAGTGAATAGTTAATAATAAATGCCCCCGTCCACTCTCCTCTACACTTCCCATGTGCTGTGGATACTATCCCTTAGTTGCCGCGCACTTTCCGCCTAACTTTGCCGTTATACATAAAACATGAAGCTACCCGCACGTATCATAGCGGCTATGTTGGCCCTGCTGCTGTATATGGGCTCATATGCCCAGGACACTACTTTCAACATTCCCAAAGTATATATCGAGGACGATTTAAAACCTGTTTTATCCGATGCCAAGAAAGAGGCTACCCCACCTGTAGCTGAAAAACCGCAGGAACCATTACCCAAGCTTAGCTATTCCATCATACCGGTGCAGTTCCGCACGGTTTCAAGGCTGGATATTCCCAAGGCTATGGAAATGGGGCAAAATACCGTCCCCGCTCTTAAAAACAACTATGCCCGGCTGGGATTTGGAAACTTTAATTCGCCCCTGGTAGAGCTGTACCTGCACAACAAGCGCAGCGAGTACAATTCATACGGACTAAGCTATCGCCACCTTTCAGCTACTGGTCCTGATGATGCAGATTTCTCCGATAACTTTGTGAGCCTGTTTGGCAAACGTTTCTTTAAAAAAGGAACCTTGTTTGCCGATTTTGATTATGCACGCAACGCCGTGCGCTACTATGGCCGTGACCGTGCATTTGCCGAGCCGGGCAACGACAGTATGAAACAGGTATTTAACACTGTTATGGCGGCAGGCGGCTACCAAACCAATGAGTGGGGCAAGCGCAAATCGCAGGTTGGGGTATGGACAAAGTTTCATAACCTTACCGATATGTGGGGGGTACAGGAAAACGACCTGCTTGTATCGGGCGATTTTAAAACCCTGATCAAAGACAATACATTAAAGGTGAACCTGGACTACAGCTATGTGAGCTATAACGACAGCCTGGATAAGCTGGGCCGCCATTATGTAAACCTGGTGCCCCGCTATAACCTGAAGGATGAAAAGCTGATGCTTTCGCTGGGCTTTAATTCAACCGTGTATAAAGATACCGGCGATGTCGAGTTCTTCCTGTTTCCTGTAGTGGATGCCGAATATAAAATAGAGGAACAGTACCTATCCGCCATTGCAGGTATTGGCGGCGGACTGCAAAAAAACACCTACCGCGGCTTTATGCTGGAAAACCCGTTTATAGGCAACCGTAATGCTATGAACAATACCGTTAACCGTTTTGAAGGCTATGTGGGTTTAAAAGGTAAAGCCAACTCTAATTTTGGTTTTTTAACACGGGTGTTTTATAACCGCTATAACGATTACGCCGTATTTATTACCGACAGCACCGTGCTGCGCAGGTTTAAGCCTCTGTATATAGATATGCAGGCCTTGAGGTTTAACCTGGAAGTGACCTACCAGTACAGCGAGAAAATACGGTTTAATTTTACCGGTAATTTTTACGGTTATAAAGTATTTGATTCTGCACAGAAACCCTGGCAGCTGCCCTTGTCAGAAATTAAGGCCAACGTAATTTATAATATCGGTAAAAAATTAATATTTACCGGTGATGTATTTTATATAGGTAAACGCCCTGCAACGGTAGAATACTCTGGCACCAGCACCACCCTGAAACCCTTTGCCGATTTTAACCTGGGACTGGAATACCGCATGACCAATAAACGCCTTTCAGTGTTCCTGCGCTTTAATAATATATCATCATCCCGCTACCAGCGCTGGTATAATTATCCATCGTACGGGTTTAATGTGCTGGGCGGTGTGACTTTTTCGTTGTAATTAATTAATGTGCTAAGGCTAATTGCCAATGATTTAATAGCCTTATTTATTCAACTGTTTTTCAATTTCCTCAATTAATATTTTTTGCACCTTGTAAGTTTGTATATAAGCTTCTTCAAGGTTTTGTTTCAGTACAATGTCAAAAAACAGCATGTGTCTGAATTCATCAGCGTGCAGCGCATTTACAAATGCCGTTTTCCTTTCTTCGGTAATGTCATTTTTAGTGCCGAAATATGGCATTTGTTTAGTTATATAATCATATATTTTATTAATCAGGAAATCGCGGTGTGCATCCGTAAGCCGGGTAATATTCCTATAACCTTCCTCGTGCAGTCCCATAATATCCATCACCAGTTGTTTATCCGCCACTTTGCCCGATTTACCCTGGGTGGTCAGTTCAATATATCCCACCTTTGAGGGTTCAAATGGCACATAGGTAACAACTTCTCTCACTTCGTTATAAATGCCCGGAAAAGCGGCTTTAATACTGTCGTCTTTAATTTGGATAAGCTTCATGCTTTGTTCCATATATTCCTTTATGTCTGTAAGGTTGTTTGATACCTTGCTGCTGTCAGCCTTTAGGTCTTCCAGTACCTGCAAAAGGGTTGCCCGTTCGTCCTTATGCTTTTCCGAGTCTTGCCGAATGTCATTCAACCATAGTGAGAGCATAATCCCCATCATAATAATAATAAACTCAAAGAAAAAAGGCCGGGTAAGCCTTACGGCTTTTACAAGCCCATTCCAAAATTTCTGTTTCATAGGTTAGAGGATGCTAAGGTAGCAGAAAAAAATAATCTGTTACTTTGTATACCATGTTAACCACAAAAAGAACCGATAGCAGCTACCCTGATTTTGCCCTGCTGATAAAAGAGCTTGACAAAGACCTGAACGAGCGTTACGGGCTGGCGCAAGCTGAGTACTCACCCTTAAACAAGGTAGACGCTATTAAAAATGTGGTGGTGGTATATTATGGCGGTCAGCCTGCCGGCTGCGGCTGCTTTAAACGGTTTGGTGACAATTTCGTAGAGATGAAACGGGTATTTGTGGACACTCAACACCGCAACAAAGGCATAGCCACCAATGTAATGGCAGAACTGGAAAAATGGGCCGCCGAAGAAGGTTACTCCCGTGCCGTGCTGGAAACCGGCACCCGCCAGCACGAAGCCATTAAACTCTATGAAAAAATAGGCTACCGGAAAATACCCAACTTCCCGCCGTATGATGAAATGGAGTTTAGTGTGTGTTATGAGAAGCGGTTGGGTTGATATTTCATTTACCAGGTATTTTAGAAAAAACATTTTTCATAATCATCCCTTGCCTTCGCTCGCGGGCAGCCTATCACGCAAAGGCGAT
>DASPJH010000507.1:0-2307 GCA_035628715.1 Bacteroidia bacterium | reverse complement strand
AGCTCTTCGTCGTTGCGGGCATAACCCAGTGCTGCTGTATATTCTTCTTCCGCTTCTTCGTACCGCCGGGCATTAAACAACGTATTGCACAGCAATTTGCGCAGCGGCAGGTTTTCAGGCGAAAACTGCAAAGCCTGCCTTAGGCTTTGTATTTGTTGGTTCAGGTCCATAGTATCTTTCAATTTTAAGCGATTTTTGCGAATGATGGATGAGTTTTTAACTTCAATAAATCCTTTATACCTATAGGTAAGATTATGTAAATGCGGTAATATCAAAATATATTGCAGGCAGAATTATAATTGACCCCTTGCTACGCAACCTTTTTTTATTTGGTCTATTGGTATGCATTGCTATGCCCGTAATGGCTCAAAACAGCGATACAGGGAGAACCTATTACATCCGCAAGGCCATTGATTTAATTGCTGTTGACGGTGAGCTGACCGAAGAAACCTGGAAACGGGCCGACCGCAGCGGGCTATTCTGGCAGCAATACCCATACGATACCGCCGAAGCCCTTGGCAGTACGGAAATAATGATGGCTTATGACGACCGCAATGTGTACGTGGCGGCTATTTGCTACGATACTTTCCCGGGCGATTTTATTATCTCCTCGCTCAAAAGGGATTTTGCCTATCCCAATAACGATATTTTTAATATTTACCTCGACCCCTTTAATGATAAAATTAATGGTTTTTGTTTCGGGGTTAATCCGTATGGGGCGCAACGCGAAGGATTGGTGCAGAACGGCGGCACCTTTGGCGCTACCATTAACTGGGATAATAAATGGTACTCAGAAGTGCAGCGGAAAGAGGGCTATTGGATAGTGGAGTTTAAAATTCCGTTTAAAACCCTGCGTTATAAAGCCGGGATAACCGAGTGGGGTGTTAATTTCTCGCGCAATAATTTAAAGATTAACGAAGCCAGCTGCTGGAGCAAGGTGCCCCGTAATTTTAATACCAGCGTACTGGCTTATACCGGCCGCCTGGTATGGGATACCCTGCCGCCCAAAGCGGGCTCCAATGTTTCCATAATTCCTTATATAATTTCAGGTTATAATGAGAGTTATGGCAGCGGCCAGCCCGGCGAAATTAAATTAAATGCCGGGATGGACGCCAAAGTGGCCATTACCAACTCGCTGAACCTGGATTTAACCGTTAACCCGGATTTTTCCCAGGTGGACGTAGACCGGCAAATTACCAACCTTACCCGTTTCAGTTTATTTTTTCCTGAGCAACGGCAGTTTTTTATTGAAAACTCTGATTTGTTTGCCAATTTCGGGTTCAGCCAGATACGGCCTTTCTTTTCCAGGAGAATAGGATTGAAAGACGGCAGGAATATTCCTATTTACGGCGGCGCCCGCCTTAGCGGGAAGCTTAACCGCAACTGGCGCGTGGGCGTAATGAACGTGCAAACGAAAGAATTTAGCAGCGGTGAAACCAAAGCAAATGCTGAAAACTTTACGGTGGCTGCATTTCAGCGGCAGGTATTTGCCCGCTCCAGCATTGGGGCTATTGTGGTTAATAAAGAGAGTTTTAGCGGGCCGGATAGCAGCGCATTGCGCTATAACCGGGTGGCGGGCATTGATTATAATATTGCATCGAAGGACAACCGCTGGCAGGGCAAGCTGTTTTACCACCAGAGCTTTTGGCCCGGTCAGCCTAAAAATGCGTACGCGCATGCATCGTGGCTGGCGTATAGCGACCAGAACTGGTTTATAATGTGGAACCACGAATACGTGGGCAATAACTACCGTGCTGAAACAGGCTTTGTGCCCCGCCAGTATGTGTATGACCAAAGCCGTGATATTGAAGTGCCCATGACCTTTTGGAGGCTGGAACCTGAAATTGACCGGACTTTTTACCCTAAAAACAGCAGGATTTACAGCGTTACCACAGGTTTTTACGTGAATTATTATGCCGACTCAGCCCTGCGGGATAACGATGCCATTTACAACCCCTTTGTGCAACTGGTGTTTTTAAATACCTCCAATTTTAAAATTGCCTACGGAAAACGGTTTACCCGCCTGTACTTTCCCATTGATGTTACGGGCAGCGGCAAAACACCGTTGCCGGTGGGCAGCTATCATTACCAGGATGCAGGGGTTGAATACAATTCAAACATCCGGAAGCTGCTAAATTTTAACGTGTATGCCACCGGTGGCGGATTTTTTAACGGCCGGAAATTTTCAGTGGGCGGAACAATAAATTACAGGGTACAGCCCTGGGGCAGCTTTAGCCTTACGGTGAGTAACGATGAAATACGTTTACCTGAGCCCTACGGACGTACCCGGCTTACCCTTATAAGCCC
>DASPJH010000506.1:0-3544 GCA_035628715.1 Bacteroidia bacterium | reverse complement strand
CGGTATTTTTCCATTCATACTGCGTTTTTTTAAACTCGGGCCGAATCATTATGCAGTTTTTCTCCTGGCTGTCGGTCACCCCGCTGTCTGCACTTATTTTTTTCAGGGTATTGTCCAGGGTAATTGCCCAGTTGTTCAGCTCGCTGCCCGTGGCGTCCCAGTCTTTTTTAAACGAAGTCATCTCAGCCCTTATGGCGTCACGTATTTCGTCCTTCGGCTTACAGGCATTTACAAAAACAGCTATCAGCAAAAATGAAATCAGTTTTTTCATGGGCATTGTTTTGCTTCAAAATTAGGGTTGTAAAACTTGAGGTGCAAACCATTTTTACGTAGTATTGCACCATGAGCGAACATACCGTACACTCAGGCAAAGCTCCCGAACCTGTTGGATTATACCCGCATGCCCGGAAAGTGGGCAACCTGCTTTTCCTTTCAGGCGTTGGGCCGCGTGAGCGTGGAAGCAAGAAAATACCCGGAGTGGAACTGGACGAAAGCGGTAACGTTACCAGCTATGATATAGCTGAACAGTGCCACAGCGTTTTCCGCAACGTTCGCTATATATTGGAAGATGCCGGCAGCAGCTGGGATAAAATTGTGGATGTCACGGTATACCTTACCAATATGAAGGATGATTTCCCTATCTATAATAAGCTGTGGGCTGAATACTTTAAAGAGAATCCTCCCTGCCGCACCACGCTGGAAATTAATTGCCTGCCTACGCCTATTGCCATCGAGCTTAAAGTTATTGCCACGGTAGAGTAATTTATCTGCAAAAAATTTACAGCCTGGCTCATCTCTATGGCAGTTAAGCGCTGTAATCTTCATTATTTCTTTTCGGTCGATGTTGGCGGTGGTTTTTGAAGAGTGGAAGTAACCGTTTCTTTTATATTGATTTACAAAATCAATGTTGGCACATCAATTGTATATACAAACAATGTTGATAAAACTTTGTACACTTGTATTAGTTTAATAAAGTGTCCTGTTTTTACCCTAAAAAGAAAGGAAGATTATGAACACCGTATTGCACAAGGCCAACACCAGGGGACACGCCAACCATGGCTGGCTCAATTCGTACCACACCTTCAGTTTTGCATCGTACATGAATCCCGACAGGATGAATTTTGGCGCTCTAAGGGTGCTGAACGATGATACGGTTGCACCTGGCATGGGTTTCGGGAACCACCCGCACGCCAATATGGAAATTGTTTCCATCCCATTGTCGGGCGACCTTGAGCACAAGGACAGCATGGGAACTTCTGCTGTTATAAAGCAAAACGACATACAGATTATGAGCGCCGGCACCGGCATTTATCACAGTGAGTATAACCACAACAGGGATAAAGAGGTGAAATTCCTGCAGATATGGGTATTTCCCAAACAGGAAAATATCAAACCCCGGTACGGACAGGTAACATTTAATCCTGAAGACAAGCTGAACCAGTTGAAGCTGGTGGTATCGCCTGATAAAGAAGCCAGCGACAGTATTTGGATTAACCAGGATGCCTGGTTTCATCTTGGACTATTGGAAAAAGGTTTTAGTACTACTCATACGGTCAGCGGAACAAATACCGGTATTTATGCCTTTGTAATTGAGGGAGATGTAACTATTAACGGCCAGCAGCTAAACAAACGCGACGGTTTTGGAATTTGGGATATTGACGCCCTGGATATAAAAGCCGACAGCAATGCTGAACTGCTGCTGATGGAAGTGCCGATGAATATATAACTTATTTTAAATCATTTTTTTACAATTAATAATTTTAATATCATGGCAACAACAAAATGGAACATTGATACCGCCCATAGCGATATCCAGTTTAAAGTGAAACATATGGTAATAAGCACCGTTTCAGGTCGCTTTAAAGAATTTACAGCTACTGCCGAAACAGAAGGCGACGATTTTACCACCGCCAAAATTCATTTCGAAGCTAAAACAGCTTCATTGGATACCGGGGTGGCCGACCGCGACAACCACCTGCGCAGCGATGACTTTTTTAATGCTGAGCAATATCCCAATATTATTTTTGACAGCACCGGCATTACCAAACTCTCGGATGATGAGTACCTGCTGAAAGGCAACCTTACCATTCGCGATGTAACCAAACCGGTGGAGCTTAAAGCAACGTTTGGCGGTGTGATACAGGACCCCTGGGGTATGACCCGCGCGGGCTTTGAGCTGAGCGGTAAAATAAACCGCCGCGAGTATGGCCTGAAATGGAACGCACTTACTGAAGCAGGCGCCCTGATAGCCGCTGATGAAGTGAGACTGGTGCTGGCTGCGGAAATGGTGAAAGCTGCACCGACAAACGCTTAATTATTTCATAACAGCAGGTATAAACCTGCTGTAATTTCAGAGGATAGGATTTTATATCCTATCGCTTATATGTGTAAAATAAGAAAGGCTGCCCGTTTGGACAGCCTTTCTTATTTTGCCAAGGTTGTAAATGTCAATACAGCATCGCTGTTTCCGCACGGCCCGGTATCAGTGGTTTTAATGTGTTAATAAGCCGTGACATAGCCCTGAACTCAGGATGTATATCCTTCCAGTTCTGTTCAGCCACATACTTCTCCATCTCGTTCACCAGTTTGGGCAGGCCGTCCCAGTGCGGTATGCAGCGTTTATGGGCTTCCAGCCAGTTATATTCATATAAGGGGTGGCTTTCATCAAGTGTTAGTATGCCGGTTGCAATCAATTGGTTAGGGTCTGATATCTTACCGTCGCAAAAGGTGCACCACCTGTTTGCTCCGGGTACCAGGTTTTCCTGTACAAATTGTTTTTGCCGGATAGCAATTTTACCCATAGGGTGGGTATACACGCAGCTTTTATGAAAAACGCCACCGTTAAAAAAATACAAAGGCTCATTGATATTGTTTACCATGTGCGGAAACACTATCACATCCTTGCGTTTTTCCATTGGGTTACCGCACAAATTGCAGACTTGACCCGGTGTAAATAGCGCCATATCAGTTATTGGTTATTTTAAGAGTTTTAATGGTTAAACATTGTTTTAAATAATCCATAAGAACCTTATGCCTGCTAAAATCTTCAACAAGCCGCTGTTTCTTAAAGGATTGCAAAAAAATCCTTTCCTTTAAATACTAAAGGGGCGGGCTAACCGCCGGAAAAAGAAGCAAACACATTTTCCTCTCTAAAGAGACAATTTTATTGCCACCCCTATAAGAGTAAAAGTGGCAGTTGGTTAGTTTTGTTTTTGGGTTTAACAGGTTAATTCTCAAATTATTTCCTTGTCAATCCTCCGAAGGCTCTTTGCCATCAGCCATCTTCACAATTTTAGGAAAAAATTTTGCAATTATATCCACCAAATTTTTTTGCGCTTCCATCACATGCTCGATATTTTTATAAGCCATCGGAGCCTCGTCCACATCTCCTCCTAAAAGGTGTATCCCATGCGCCTCCAGTTTCTTCTTCATCAGGTGTGGGGTAATGGCGTCTTTCGCCGCCCTGCGGCTCATAGCCCTCCCAGCACCGTGTGATGCCGAATTAATGGCTTGTCCGCTGCCCTTGCCTTTTACCACGTACCCC
>DASPJH010000505.1:0-2091 GCA_035628715.1 Bacteroidia bacterium | reverse complement strand
GGAGAAGTATTTGCTGTACGAGTGAGGCAAAAGCGGTAAAAAAGACTCCTGATAAATGACTAATGAATAAACTTGCCTTGTGAAAATCCGCCTGATATGGACCGGTAAAACAGCTGATGCCTACCTGGACAAGGGTATTGCCATTTACCAAAGCCGGCTGAAACATTATTGCCGGTTTGATATACAAACCCTGCCCGACATTAAAAATGCCAAAAGCCTGAGTAAAGAGGAGCTGAAAGAAAGAGAGGGGAAACAGTTGCTGGATGCGCTTGCACCCCAGGATATACTGGTGTTGCTGGATGAAACCGGGAAAACCTATACATCGCCGCAGTTGGCTGATTTTGTGCAAAAGCTGCTGAACCGTGGCGGTACTATAGTGTTTGTTATTGGTGGGGCCTACGGTTTTTCGCAGGAGGTATATAACCGTGCCGATACTAAGTTGTCGCTATCGCCGCTTACCTTCTCCCACCAGATGGTCCGCCTGATATTCGCCGAACAGCTATACCGTGCCTTCACTATAATGAAAGGCGAGCCGTATCATCACGGATGAAAACAGTTGTAAGTGTTACGCTTCCAGAGCCAAAGACCGGCTTAACAACTAAAACATAAACACTTACAACATAAAACTACTTAGTATATACGTATATATAATTTATAACCACACCGGGGTCGGAACTGCTGGCCATTTTAACGGGTAATCCTGCTTTATCGTATGTATAGAGGTTATCAATGCTGGATTGGTCATTGGTCATTTTATCCTCAATGGAATAATAACTGTAAACAATCATTGAGTGATTTACCAGTCTTCCGCTTTTTTTGGCGTAGGCATACGTATGTTCATACCTTTTTTTAGGCAAATTGCTCCTGAATGAGTGGTCAAAAAGCTTAATAACAGCAGTACTCATCTGCCTGTCTTTATTGTAAGTATAAACACCTTGTTCCCTGGCTACGGTATCGCCAAATGGATTTACCGAAATATAGGTATAGGCGGTCAGGTTATTTTTTTTGTCATAAGTATAAAATGTTGAATCGGCATAATAATATCCTGTTGCATAGTTGTCTTCACGCAGTTTACGGGCGTGTTTCACCAGCTTCAGGTCCTCGTTAAAGTAAAAGTACTGGGTATCCAGGGCAGTAGTTTCAATAAGAGCAGAGACAGAGTCCACCCACCGGAAATTTTTTGAACCTGTATATTTAATATTCTTAAAGCCTTTCTTTCTGTCGTACTCAAACTCAAAAACTTCGTCCTTACCACCAGAGTGTTCGGTGTATTTAACCACCCTGTCGTCGTCGTCGTAAACATAGGCAGAGTAAGGTGAGTTAGCATCAGGATAAAATGAAATGTATATCAACCGGCCGTTTTCATCATATTTTTTAACAGAATGCTTAAAAATAGTTTCCGAAGTATCATCAGCATCCGGCTCATAGCCAGTTACTTCCACCATTTTATAACCGGCTTTTTTAATGGCCTTTGCATCCGAATTATCCGGGTTCAGCATGGTTTCAACAGTGCGGTAAGCATCGTTGTACTGGGCATTAGCCCCCAAACACAATACGGCGGCAAGTAGCAAAACAAAAGTTCTTTTCATTATAGATTTAATAGGTAAGTGGCAAAGAAAGTAAAAAGGAGCTAATGAGACTAAGGGAGCCAACATTAAATTTTGACTACATTTGCGGCTATGCAGTATTGCAAAAATATACTTGAAACCATTGGAAATACTCCATTGGTGAAAATCAATAATATAACCAAAAATATACCTGCCATTGTGCTGGCCAAGGTTGAAACCTTTAATCCCGGTAACAGCATAAAAGACCGCATGGCACTGAAAATGATTGAGGACGCCGAAAAATCGGGTGCTTTAAAGCCTGGCGGCACTATTGTGGAAGGTACCAGTGGGAATACCGGTATGGGACTGGCTATTGCGGCCATTATTAAGGGTTATAAATGTGTTTTTACCACTACTGACAAACAATCGAAAGAGAAGATAGATGCCCTGAAGGCTTTGGGCGCCGAAGTGATAGTTTGCCCTACAGATGTAGACCCGGAAGACCCCCGCTCATACTATTCGGTATCAAGCAGGCTGGTGCAGG
>DASPJH010000504.1:0-5761 GCA_035628715.1 Bacteroidia bacterium | reverse complement strand
GAAGAAACTGGTACAAAGTATAGAATAAAAAGTATAATGTATTTAAGTATAAAGTAAGTTTACTATGCTTTATACCTATATACTTATTACTGCTAGGCTTTAGGCGGCGGATTGCCTTCTTTTTTGGCTTCTTCTATGGCTTCGTGCTTGCGGCGCAGACGGTTAAGGGTGCGGATGAACATAAACAGCACGAAGGCTACAATTAGAAAATTGAGGGACGCCTGAATGAAATTACCGTATTTAACCTCGGCTTTGCCAAATTTGTATACCAGCTTGGTGAAATCGTATCCGCCGGTAAGTATACCTACAAACGGCATAATAATATCTGCAACTATAGAGTCTACAATTTTCTGGAAGCTGGCGCCAATAATAACACCCACTGCAAGGTCTATTACATTACCCTTTACGGCAAATTCCCTGAATTCTTTTGCTATGCCCATAGCGGTTGATTAATACAAAGTTATAACCGCAATATAATTTTTTTGTTTTAATGACCGCTGAATTGAAGCTTTTTAATCATTTCCTCCTCAAGTTCTTCTGAATACATGCCGTAGGCGCTCACCAGCACTCCTTTGCTGCCGTCTTTCCCTTTAATGGCATACACTACCGATTCGTCGCTGGGATTAGACTCACCCTCAAAGCGGTATACTTCGGTTATTTCAAACTGGTCGGGAGTAAAACGTATCTTATTGGCATCACACTTTATACAATCCGGCTGAAGGTTAAAATCAATGGTGTACCCTCTCTTTTTCAAATCGTTAAGCGCGTCAAGCACAGTAGCGTAGTTCATGGCGCTAAGTTAAACATTTTTACCGGCTCAGTTCCCACAGCCATTCACCATCCGGCTTTACATAACCGGTTTTATTCCGCTGGGTAACGCGGTACATGTTCGCTTCTTTGATGTATTCAAGGGTTTCAAACACTCCTTCTGTAATAAATTTACCGTTCAGGTCGGCCACCATGTTGACTTCTGAAATGGTAACTCCTGCAAATCCGTTTACAAATTCATCCATGGATGAATAAGCAGGAGCGAGTATCCACAGGCCGTTGCTGTTTATTATTCCCCATTTGCCATTTACGTCTGAGGCAGGGGCAATTCCGTCGCTAAACGGCTTAATATCTTTAAAGCAGCAGGAAATAAGCGCGCCTGCAGAATCGAGAAGGCTGGTTTTTCCCTTGCGTGTTGCCCTGAAAAACCCCTCTCCCAAATCAGCCAGCTTATTATTTTCAAATGAAATTATGGTGTCTCCAAACTGGTTTACTGCCCCTTTATTTTTCCCCTTGCCGGTAATTGTTATTTCCTCCTTATCATCTTTAAGCATTCGCGGACTGGCTACTTCAGGAATTTCATCATAGTTAATAAAATCCTTCCTATCCCCTTTGGTAACAATAAGTTTACCTCCCTTATCCACCTTTACTTTATCAAATTTGCCCAGCTTTACCGTTGTATTTTCCAGCGGGTTAATTATGTAATACCGTTTCTTTTTTTCACCCAGGTACAGCCCGGCTTCCAGCTTTCTTAAACGTTCGTATTTAAACGGAATTATTTGTTTCCCGGCAGTGTCTATTATTCCCCACCCTTTTTTGTTTTGCACGGTGCAAAACCCATTGTCATCAAACAGCCCTGTAAGCTTATACATAAAGGGTATTACCGTTTTCCCTTCACGGTTAATAAAACCGTATTTTCCACCCTGGTGCACAGGAGCCAGCCCGTTTGAAAAATCGTGGGCCTTGTTGTAAACAGCAGGTATAACCATTTTGCCGGTTGCATCTATATATCCCGATTTGCTTTTATAGCTTACCCATGCCAGCCCTTCGGTAAAATCCCCGGCTTTGCTGTATTTTAAAGGAATAACCTTTTCTCCATTCGTGTTTAAATAACCCCAATACCCATTTTTTTCAACTGCGGCAAAACCCCTTTTAAAATCGTGGACAGTAGTAAAAGTATCCGTGCTCACTACATCACCGGCAGTATCGATAAGAATATAACCCGGTTGCCAGTCGGTTTTGGTGTTGATTAATCCCCAGGCACGGTTTTCATGAAACTCGCCGGTTTGCTGAAAACTGAACCCTGTAATTTGTTCACCCTTTGCGTTTATAAAAGCTTTCCGGGGTTGCCAGCTTTTTATCAGCAATTGCCTGTTGTCAGAATTTGGCAAATAGCCTATATAACTATAGGTTGGGCTTATCCTGAAGCCGCCCTTTCTATCCAGCAGACCATAATTGCCGCTACGGGCTTTTACTATGGCGTTACCGTTGGAAAACCGGCCTGCATAAGAGAGCGACTGGTATAACGGCCGCCCTTTTTCATTTAAATAATCCCAGCCACCCGTTTCCATCAGGAGGTAATAACTGGTGTCTGAATAGGAAGTATCGCTCAGTGAACCGCCAGTTTTATCCAACAGGGAATGAAAAGAAATATGCTCATCGGTTATTTGCTTTGGCTCAAGCTTTTCCAGTCTGACAGAACCATTATAAATCCGGGTGAAACCCTCCTGTTCGCTGTCGGCAAAATCGTATTTTAATTTGCTCCAGCCTTCTTCTCCCAGCTTATAAAAGTATCCGTCCCGGTGTATCCCGGTTGAATAGTCTGTTCCCCAGTAACCGTTGTGGTATAGGGATATGATATCTCTATCAATATGTACAAACTCGGGATTAGCAATAATTTCCCCGCTGTATTGGTTTACCAGTCCTTTTAAAGAGGGAAACGAAACCTCAAGTCCAAACAACGTTACTGTAACCGGCGTATTAATTTCTGTAATGGCGTATATGGATGTATCCGTGGTAATTACCTGGTCGTAGGATGGCGGAATCATTAAAAAACCGTTGGCCGACATAAAGCCCCATTTGCGAGTGGCGCTGTCCTTAAACCAACCGCGGACGGTATTAAACCCAATACTGTCTATATCTCTTGTACGGTTAGCATCGGCAATGGCTTTGCGGGTGGTGCGGTTACGCCTGGACATATCGGTAGTTTTGGTATTTATCCGTATGGTAATTACATTGGTGTAATTATTTACTTCGGCCAGTTTGCCGTTGTCTTCCAGGTCATAAATATCCACAGTATCAGCATTCCTGGCTTTTATAGAGTTATTATTAAAATCTATTTCTTCATATTTAGGGGGCACTACTATTTCCCTGTAAGTATTTATAACTCCCCACAGGCTATCTGTTCTTACCAGTGCTACGCCGTTATCCAGCTGGTCTACAAAATCAAACTGCGGCTCAAACACAGGCTGGCCAACACTGTCATATAATCCCCATTTATTGAATTTGTCAGTAACTATCCAGTGGTTATCGCTTTTATAAACGTATTTAAATACCGGCTGTATCACCACATTGCATTTGTTATCCAGGATGCCCTGGCCGCTGCGGGTACGGAAAATAAGGTAATCTGAACGGAATCCACCGAAGCCTAAAAAACCGTCAACCGGTATTAATTTTTTATATTCGATAGAAAATAAATACGAGCTGTCACCCTTGTTTAGCAGGCTGAATAACCCATCAATCATTCGTATGCCGCTCCATTCATGTCCCAGTATTTGTTTTCCCTCCGGGTTATACATGCCCCATAAACCATCGTTATTCATCGCCAGTATATATGACAAAGCAAATTCAACCGAATTATATTTAATGGGCAGTATTTCTTTGCCGCTACCATAATAAGCGCCCTCCAGGTGGTTATTACGTATTTTATAATAACCTTCCCAGCTGGGAGTTATTCCATCATAAACAGGCTCAAACAATATTTTACCGTCCATGGTGGCCAAACCCTTTTTGCCATTTTTTTCTATAATGATATTTCCCCACTCCGGCCGCCAGGTTACCAGCCAGTGACGGTTTATGTAAATACTGTCGTACTCGGGTGGAAACAGCTCATCAAACCTGAAATGATAAAGCCCCCATTTATTATTAAGTTTAATTAACAACAGGGTATCGTAAATAAAATGCAGATCGGTAAGCCGGATATTGTTTTTTGTGACGGGTTGCAGGCTGGTAACCTGGCCTTTGCGGTTAATAATCTTAACCACACCGCTCTCCTGCACTTTGGTATAGGGCAGGCCGTTGAAGTCTCCGGCGTATTCAAATACGGGCTTCACTACCAGCCTGCCTTCCAGGTTTATGTATCCCCATTTCCCGTTTTGTTTCACCGGTAAAAGGGTATCCGCCTGGGCAAAGCCGGTTAAGGCCCATAACAGGGAAATGATAAAAAGGGGTATCCGTATGGACATAATTTTACCCTTTCTTAAATAGATGCTATAAACTGTGAAAGCTCTTCAGGAGAATTGAATGACTTATCAGAAGTTTTAAACGTAAAGGTATATTTTCCTCCTTTTGACACGCTGGCTTTAGCTTTTCTGAATTGAGCATCATCCGCTATCGCCACTTTATCACCCGGCAATACTATAACCAGGTAGTTTTTATTTTCAGGGTTAAACTTCAGGTCTTTGGTAGTGCCACCGTATTGTACTACAGAATTATCCGATTTATTAATATGATACACCGTTTGCATGGTTTTATCCCAGGCGCCATCTACTTCAAATTGCGGCGAGACAGCAAAAATCTGGTTATTCATATAATAACGGTCGCAGTTATAAATACCGAATTTACTTACCGAAAGGCTTCTTACAAAATCGCCCTGGCGTTTTACCGTTTCCATAAGTTTGACGCGCGCTTCTATTATACCGGCATATTTTTGCTGCTGTTCCTTAAATTTCCTGCGGGCTTTTTCAATATCTTTACCTTTAATAACCGGCCTTACTGTAGTTACAAAAGTGCTTTTATCAGCATTAATGGTCAGCTGGTATATATCTTTTGCTGAGTCAACCAGCCTTAAATCCACTTTCTTCCAGTTAGCGTTAAATACATCCGGGTTGTTTTTGGGGTCTTTCTCAGCACCAATTCCGGCATACTGCCATAACAGGCCGTTAAATTCTTCAAACTGCGGATATTTAGCGTAATCAATGTCCAGGTTAATAATAGTGGCATTTTTATCCGGCTCCTGGGGTTCCACAGGCTTTACAGGCTCAGGCATAGCGGCCAGTTTTTCCTGCTCTTTAATTTTTTCGGTGTTTTCTGCTACTGTAAGGTTTTTCTCCAGCGTATACCATTGGCCTGCCGCCGTATCAAAATAATAATAGTTATAATCGTTGTCAGCCTTATTGCCGGCCAGTTGAATGTTCAGTTCTTTGCCTTCACCAACCATCACTTCCTGTCCGCCGCTATAGCCGTTAATTTCAAACATACCGGCGCTTTCAAAGTCGTATTCTTTGCCGCTGTCGGTAAATTTCATAGGGATACCGCTTACCATAATATCCACGGCAGAATGGAATTCGCGGTACTTCAGCTGCACTTCGCCGGTTACCGGCTTGCCGCTCTTATCTACGAACGCCATTGGCGGAACGGTAATGCGGGTGCCGTTTTCGAGTTTGATTTCTCCGCCGGTTTCAGCAGATACGGTAAAGGTTTGCGGGGCAATTTTAACTTTTTGGAAAGGTTCCTGGATGACACGTTTTGGCGACGTGGAAGCAGCCGACTGTTTTGGGGTGCAGCGGAAAAGCGATAGCCCAAATGCTGTAAGCAGCACTATTATTCCTAAGGTTTTAAGCAACGGTGTTTTCATACATAGAAGGTTTTGAACGTTAATCATAAAAACGGATTTGTTATAGTAATAGTATAATTCCGTTTATGGGCAAAAGATACAGCGTTTGTTTAAAATTTACCCTGCTAACCGGTTAAACACTAAATTGCTCAGCAGTAC
>DASPJH010000503.1:0-2086 GCA_035628715.1 Bacteroidia bacterium | reverse complement strand
CATGGCAAAAATTATGATGCAAAGAACATGATGCACGTATACAGGCTTCTGAACATGGCCGAGGACATTGCTGTAAAAGGCGAAATAATTGTAAAACGGCCGGAACGGGATTTTCTACTGGCTATAAAAAATGGTGAGTATAAATATGACTACCTGCTACATACAGCCTTAGAAAAAATATCTTCCGTTTCAGAATTATTTAATTGCAGTGCATTACCCAACGAACCCGACGAACAAGCCATTAATCGGCTTTTGGTTGAAATACGGGAACGTTTTTACAGTAAATGTTAATTTACATATACTTGCCACTTTCACTAACATTGCCTCATATAGTAATAGGAAAACTGGTGTTTTGGGCAACAATTTTTTAAAATTTATTTTTTTGCCATCCATGCGTAGAAAATACAGCACTTACTTCCTTAGTGGCTTAGCGGGTTTTACGCTAATTATTTCACCTCAAACGCCTCACCCATCTCCGGCATTTCTATATTAACAAAGCCTGCTCCTTTCAGGCGGGGTATAAACGCCATCTGGGCTTCCAAATCGCCGTGCACCAGGAACAGCTTACGCACCAGTCCGGGGTTCTGGCTGCTTAAATACTCAAGTATTTCTTTGTAATCAGCATGAGCACTAAAGGCATCCATTACTTCCACGTGGGCATTTACCTTATACTCATCGCCAAATATCCGCACCTCTTTTTCACCTGCCCGCAGTGCACCGCCCAGGCTGGTAGGGGAGCAATATCCTACAATCAATATGGTATTGTTGGGGTTTTCGATATTGTTGGCAATATGGTGCTTGATGCGGCCCGCCTCGGCCATGCCGGAAGCTGAGATAATTATACAGGGCTCCTTGCTGCTGTTCAGCTTTTTTGACTCTTCCACATTGGATATATAATGCAGGTTGGGAAAGCTGAAAGCGTCGCCGTCTTTTTTAATGTACTCAAGAATATCCGGGTTAAAATACTCATCGTGCTCCCGCATGGTCATGGTGGCCTTTACCGACAATGGGCTGTCCACATATACCTTAACCGACGGCAATTTACCTGAACTGCTCAACTGGTCCAGCTGGTACACAAGCTCCTGGGTTCTGTCCACACTAAAGGCAGGGATGATCAGCTTACCCTGTTTAGCCACGCAGGTTTCAAACACCACCTGGGTCAGCCGCTCCAGTGTATTGCCCATGGGCTCGTGCAGGCGGTCGCCATAGGTGCTTTCGCAGATAATATAGTCTGCCTGCCTGAAAGCTTCCGGCGAGCGCAGTATAATATCGCCGGGACGGCCAATATCACCGGTAAAGGTCAGCAGTATATCCCGCTGCTCTTTTATGGTAAGGTGCACGGCCGCGCTGCCCAGTATATGCCCGGCATCGGTAAAATGGAAACTTACCTCGCCATTAATGGTGAACTCATCGTGGTAGGGTACTGTATGAAACATACCCATGCAGCGCTGCACACTGTTTACATCATACAATGGGTCCAGCAGCTCTTCACCTCTCTTTTTCCGGCGTTTGTTCACATACTTCACGTCGTTTTCCTGTATATGGGCGCTGTCCATCAGCATTATCTCGCAAAGCGCTCTGGTGCCGGGCGTGCAGAATATTTTGCCCCTGAACCCCTCATTTACCAGGCGTGGCAGCAAGCCCGAGTGGTCAATATGGGCATGGGAAAGTATCACGTAGTGTACCTCGCCGGGGTTAAACCCAAAATGGCGGTTCATATAGCTGCTGTCCTGGTCAGACCCCTGGAACATACCGCAGTCCAGTAATATTTTGGTGCCTGTTTCAGTGGTTATCAAATGTTTACTGCCGGTAACCACTTGGGCTGCTCCAAAAAACTCAATTTTCATGGGGCGCAAATGTAAGTTACTGTAACAGAATTTGCAGAATTATAGATATCATCGGAGTGTATATGCGTCTCGTTTTTGTTTCCCGCCGGTGCGCTAAGCGCGCAAAGCTGGAAATATAAAGTTGATGTCACTAGAGCACCAAGGATTTTAGCTTTTCGTCATTGGTCTTTAGTATGGTCGGTATCGGACATGACCTGTTTACTTATCAGAATCAAAATTTTAGAATTTAGGAATTCACA
>DASPJH010000502.1:0-2944 GCA_035628715.1 Bacteroidia bacterium | reverse complement strand
GGCATGTGTTTCTTCTTCCCATTCCTTTGGTTCATGAGCCGTACCTACAAACGCAATCCAATGACACTCATCGTTGGTTCGATTGTAATACTGATTGGACACTGGAGCGACGTATATGTATTGGTGGCTCCCGGTGTGCTGAAAGAGTCAGTTCAGTTTGGTTTGATGGAAATAGGCATGCCGCTACTGTTTGCAGGTATTTATATTTTCATAGTGCTTACCGCACTTTCCAAAGCCAACCTATTCCCTAAAAACCACCCTTACCTTAAAGAAAGTATGTTACACGATACTGGCCTTTAATACTTAGGTGACACAATAGTAAAGCCCCGCCGGTTTCCTGGCGGGGCTTTTTGTTTTACAGAATTAAAAAATGCAACTCTGCAACATATTGGTTGCAATAATTGCCTTTCAATTGCAACCTATTTAATGTTTTTTGCACTATAAGCTATGGAAGCCAATACCGAAAACTATAACCCCTTTCTTCAACGGTTTGTGATTTACCAGCGGGAGCGTTTCCCGGTTCTGGCGCATGGTTTACTGATACTGGCGTTTACTTTCTCAGCCGTTTCATATTCCCGGTTGTGCAGGTTAACAGGTGGATTTATTGCGTGGCAGGATTTTATGGCGTGTTTCTGGGTTACTTTCTCATCTTTCTTCCTGCTAAGAGTTGCCGATGAGTTTAAAGACCGCGAAGACGATGCTTTGCACCGCAAATACCTCCCGGTCCCAAGAGGTCTTATTTCTTTCCCTGAGCTAAAAATAACAGCATATACAGTGCTGGTGTTGCAGGTGGTGGTTTTGCTAGCCGTGCAGCCTGCCATGTGGCCGTTTTATATGGCGATACTTTTGTTCCTGCTGCTGATGCGGTATGAGTTTTTTGTGTCTGCCTGGCTCAAAAGCCACTACATGCTGTATGCTCTTTCGCACATGTTTATTATTCCCGTAATTGATATGTACGCCTCGGGAACCGACTGGTATCTTGGGGACGATAACCCTCCAACAGGCATATTGTACTTCCTGGTGGTATCCTACCTCAACGGGCTGGTAATTGAAATTGGCCGTAAACTAAGGGCGCCGGGAAAAGAAGAGCCCGGCGTTGTATCATACAGCAGCCTTTATGGGTTAAGAAATGCTGTATTGCTTTGGTTGCTGGTGATAAGCCTGGCCGGTGCAGGATGCTTTATGGCTATGGGATATGCAGGCATTCAGCAGGTTTACCAATACCTGCTGCTGGCACTGTGGCTGGTTTGCTGTATTCCTGCAGCGTTACTCTTAAAATCACCTACTGTAAAAGGGACAAAGGCAGTTGAAAAACTGTCAGCTGTATGGACCATAATGATGTACTTGTTATTGGGTGGTATTCCCATGTTAATATCCTTACTCAAATGATTTTATCAGGGCCGGGAGAAATAGTTAAAAATAGGGAAATAGCCGGTAATAAGGCTTACAACCTGGCGCGGATGCAACAGGCCGGTTTGCCGGTACCCGGGTTTGTAGTGATACCGTACGCCTATTTTCAAACTACTGATAATGCAGGAAATATTACTAGTAAAATAACCAGAATTTTAGGCGAAGGATATTATGCGGTGCGGTCGTCATCGGTGCTGGAAGATGGAACCTCACATTCGTTTGCAGGTCTTTTCCAGTCATTTTTATATGTCAAAGCGGACAATCTTTCTGAGAAAATAACGCAGGTATATAACTCTTCATCAACAGAAAGAGTAAAAGTATATATGCAATCGCGGGGAATAACCGGCCAGCCGCATGTTTCGGTAATTGTGCAGAAAATGGTGGATGCCTCTGTGTCGGGGGTGGTTTTTGGCGTTCACCCTGTAACCGGAAAAGAAGGTACCATAGTTATAAATTCCGTATACGGTTTAGGCGAAGGATTGGTATCGGGCGCTCTGGATGCTGATACCTTTATAGTGGAAGAAAATGCTGTTTCATCACAAATAATAACTAAAAAGGAAGCATACTTTTTAACAGTGGAGGGACAGGTAAGCAGGCAGCCGGTAAAAGATGAAACTCAGACGCTGCCTAGTCTTGAACATGGGCAGGTAACGGAGCTTGCCGCCAATGCTAAAAAGCTGCACAGCTTGTTTGGTGCCCCGCAGGATATAGAATTTTGTTACGATAACCGGAAGTTATATTTGGTGCAGTCGCGGCCGGTAACTGTTATACAGCCTAAAGATGAGGAAGAATACATAATCTGGGACAACAGCAATATTATAGAATCGTACCCGGGAGTAACAACACCTTTAACATTTTCATTTATTAATAAAGTATACGAAGCGGTATATACCCAGTTTGTAATTTTCATGGGAGTTCCAGCCAAAGAAGCATTAGGCCACAAAGATATTTTTAGCAATATGGTGGGCTTGCTGAACGGCCGGGTGTATTATAACCTGCTAAGCTGGTACAAAACGCTGGCAATGCTGCCAGGGTACACCATTAATGCCGGCTTCATGGAGAAAATGATGGGGGTTAAAGAAAAATTTACCCTTAAGCAACCTCCTAAAAATAAAACAGCGGCATGGTTACGGCTGGCTGTTATGGTGCCCCGTACCATTTATAACCTGGTAACACTGGAAAAACAAAAGAAAAAATTTCTTGAAAAATTAAATACAGCATTAAAAGAATACGAGGATAAAGAGTACCAACATGTTGCGGCAGCTAAGATAGTTGCTGATTTTGAGGCGCTGGAAAAAATACTTGTAAATGAATGGAAAGCCCCGCTGGTAAATGATTTTTTTACCATGATTTATTTTGGCCTGCTGCAAAAGGTTACAGCACCGGCAGGAGCTAGCCTTCATAACGATTTATTGTGCGGAAACAATGATATTATATCTGCCGAGCCAGCCCGGCGTATTTCAGCAATGGTGCAGGCTATCAGGGGTAATGAGGCTTTAAATGCAATTGTGCGGAATTTCACAACCGGTGAAAT
>DASPJH010000501.1:0-2171 GCA_035628715.1 Bacteroidia bacterium | reverse complement strand
TACGATTATTATACCAGCGACCCTAAAAAGCTGGAGGCTATACTGGATAAGGTAATTGTAGAGCTGAGTAAGAAGGAAAGCGGGATTAAGTAGGTTACACGCTAACGTGATTTACATTTTACTAATTACTGGTTATGTGTTATTAAAAAAGGGAATTCGCGGGGTTGTAAATAATCCTATAACCTCTGCGGTCTTAGTGTCTTAGCGAGAAATAAAAACACTTTATAAGAAAGAACAAAGTATTTTCGCAGCCCAAATGGCACAGTTTCAAAACACGGCGGCGTTTGCTGCACAAATGGATGAGCAGGATAAGCTGGCTCACTTCAGGCAGCGGTTTTATTTTCCCAAACACAACGATAAAGATGTAATTTACCTTACGGGTAACTCGCTGGGATTGCAGCCCAAAACCGCCCGTGCTTATGTGGAGCAGGAGTTTGCGGATTGGGAAGAATTTGGCGTGGAAGGACATTTTAAAGGCAAAAACCCGTGGTTCAGCTATCACCATTTCCTAACTGAAAATACTGCTAAACTGGTAGGCGCATTGCCTGAGGAGGTGGTGGTGATGAACAACCTTACCACTAACCTGCACCTGATGATGGTGAGCTTTTACCGTCCGCAGGGCAGCCGCTATAAAATTGTGATGGAAGCCGGGGCTTTCCCCAGCGATATGTATGCCATGGAAACCCAGGCGCGCTTCCACGGTTACAACCCTGATGATGCAATAATTGAAATATCGCCCCGCGAAGGTGAATACACGCTGCGTACGGAAGATATAATTGATACCATTGAAAAAAACGCCGACAGCATTGCCATTGTAATGATAGGCGGCGTGAATTACTACACCGGCCAGGCGTTTGATATGGAGGCTATTACCCGCGCAGTTCATAAGGCGGGAGCTATGTGTGGTTTTGATTTAGCTCACGCGGCTGGTAACCTTCACCTGAAACTGCACGATTGGGATGTGGATTTTGCCGTTTGGTGCAGTTATAAATACCTGAACAGCGGCCCTGGTGGAACATCCGGGGTGTTTGTTAATGAGAGGCACGTTAAAAATCCTGATTTAACACGTTTTGCAGGCTGGTGGGGCCACGATGAAAAAGAACGTTTCCTGATGCGTAAAGGGTTTAAACCCATGCTGAATGCCGGGGCCTGGCAACTGAGCAATGCACAGGTATTCCCTATGGCTATTCACCGGGCATCGCTGGAGATTTTTGCAGAAGCAGGCATGGAAAAACTTCGCGCCAAAAGTGATTTATTGACCGGTTATTTGGAATATATACTGGACAACCTTACCCAAAGCGGTAAGCATACATTTACTATCATTACTCCCCGTAACCCTAAGGACAGGGGGGCGCAGCTTTCCGTGCTGGTGAAAGATAATGGCCGAAAGCTTTTTGATTTCCTCACCGACAACGGCGTAGTAGCCGATTGGCGAGAGCCTAATGTTATCCGCATGGCACCGGTACCGTTGTATAATAGCTTTAGGGACATATATGAGCTTGGTCACGTGATGGAGCGCTTTAGTATGAATGTATCTCATGAAAATAGTTACTGATGCTGATGCAAAAGATCAGTATAGGAATAAGGAATTAGTCCTGTTTAATATTGAGCGTTTTGATTATGCTATAAGAAAACGATTTACTTTTCATGAAGAAATGGCAGGTTTTCATCAGATTGGGACAATAGAATTTTACCAGAAACTCGCCATGCTGTTTGAAGCAACAGCTTCTGAATACTGCATTTCAACAGTAGTATATTCAGAACCAATTTTTCTGTTCAATTTCAAAAATGATACCCATCAGGAGTATTTAGCCTTAATGAATCAACCCGGATCTGTTAATTACCATATTCAGGGCCATAACGTTGGATTAGCCACTGTCTATGAGATTATATTACTATATAATGCTGATTTGAAGTGGTGTGTTTTTGCAGATAGATACGAAGATAAAATTATCATGGCGTGGAATTAATTCTTCTTTGCGGCTTAGCGCCTTTGTGAGAAATTAAAATCTCAGTGTGAAACAGAACGGACACCTAAATTTTCAGCCGTCGTCAAGATTTCAGCAACAATTCCTTTTCTTTACGCTAACTTTGAAATTTGACGGAAATCTGACTTGCCCCAATCCTGATGCGCCTTAAATGGATAAATAAAACTACTCCCGAGCAACAAG
>DASPJH010000500.1:0-3292 GCA_035628715.1 Bacteroidia bacterium | reverse complement strand
GGGTCCAGCATACAGAACCTGTTGCCAGCCGTTTGGCGCCGTTGGTATGGGTAAAGGTAGCGCGCGGGATACCGCGGTTCCAGCTGATCTTTACCGTATCGTTATTATCTGCGTCATCCGTGGTAATATCAATACACACCTGCTGGCCTGCGCAGGCAACTTCGTTTTTACCGGCAATTTTTGGCACCTTGTTATTGGGGCAATTCACCACAATAATCTGCATGTCGCGCCGCGTAACACCAATTTTGGTCATTATCCCGTTTATTTTACGCCATTCGGTAACTTCAAGCACCAGTACAGTAACCTGGTTCTGAACTGTCGGGCGGAAACTGATATCACCGGTGGCTGAATCCAAACGGAAACCGGCAGGGTGATTTAACGCTGTATTGGGAAAACCGAGGAAGGTAATTGGTGAGGTAGCGCTCCATGAACCTGAATAGCCAATTGTTGACCCTTGTGCCTGCAATGGCTCAATAAATTTGAACGATAACGAATCGCCCACATCAACCGTGTCAAGCGCACCGTTATTAAAGGTGAAATCCTGGCCTACGCAGATAAGCGCGGCAGGCGCCGAGGTAAACGTTGGAGAGCTGTTGCAGGGGTTAATACACTTGTTTAATCGCGCCTCGGTATAAAAGTTGGCATTAGCGGCGCCGGTTGTAATGGCGCCATTGCGGCAACACTGTTCCCAGCTAAGGATAATCTCGCAGCAGTTAAGTGCTGACAAATCAATAACCCCTTTGAAAACGTGTTCTTCAATACCATAGGTATAGCTTCCGCTGCACCTGCTTTGGGTGGTACACCGCTGGTCAATACCTGTAATATCCCTTACTGAAACCTCAGGAATACTAAAAGTTGCTGCACCAGCGCCGGTGGCACACCTGGCTGAAATTGGAGAGTTGGAAAGCGTGACACCGTTACAGTCGCGGTAAACGGTAACTGTAACTTCATATTTGCCATTACCTAAACATTTGTAGGTAATATCGCTGCCCATTACGTGCGAGGCTCTCGCAGTTGTAACAGTAATAATGGATGAAAGAATAAGAAAAATTTGTAGAAGTTTTTTCATACGCACAGGGTTTGACGTTTGTAATATTCAAATACATAAGGAAAAAGGAAAGGTAGCTTTGTTTCTAAATGTTTATTAAATAAACATAATGCAATATAGTAATACTACTTTCAACAACAATGAAAATAGTAAATTAATATACCAAATACGGCTTCGCCCCTACAAAGATATTTTATTGAATTTTACGAAGTTACACCACTGGCACTCGTCTTTCCCGCAGCCTTTATCAAACTTGTGACCGGTGATACCGATATAAGCCTGCGACACCTGTTTTTTAATTGCTTCAATGTCGTCCGGCAGTATTTCCACCCGGTATTTTGTGAAATCCCCTGTTTTTTTATCGGGCTCAATAAAGTCAAACTCTGCAAACTGCATTTCCCAGTCTTTTGATTTATCGTTATCCATCAGCAGTTTATAAAACAACGCTTGCCTCCAGTAATCTCCCCCGTATACATCTTCAAAATTATCGTTTTCCGGGTCGGCCAGCGGCACGGGTCTTTTCAGCTTGGTTTTGGCCCTTACCGGGTCGCCAGTTTTGTAGTCCACTACGGTGGCTGCCTTACCGTTAAATTCCACCTTGTCCATCTTCCCGTTAATTACTGCCCCATCCAGGGTTACGTTTCTGAACACCCGCTCCACCGTTACAATCTTATTCCATGTGCTGATGTACTTATCGTAATAATTAGGCAGTATCTCCAGGCCATACGCCAATCTTCGTTCCAGCTGCTCCGGGATGAAATGGTATTGCAGCGTTCCCATGCTTTTTCTGAAACTTTCTGTCAGCTGTTCTTTCTCCGGCCACTTTTTACTTTCAACCGTCAGCATCGACCTGAAAAATTCTTCCAGGGCATAATGCACCGCCGATCCAAACGCCATGTATTCGTTTTGCGGCGAGGGAACTCTTAATATATAGCTGAAATAGAACGATACAGGGCATTTAAGATAGGCTGAAAGATGGGTTACGCTCAGTGAGTAGTTTTTGAGCAAATCATCCAGGTACTGCTTGTCTACCAGGTTAATGGAGGTAGCGCCCGGCGATGTCAGCAGGGTTTCAATAAAACCCGCCATTTCAGCATCATTCAGGGTAATCTTTTCAAATTCGGTTGCGGGTATTCCGGCAACTTCCTCCACAAAACGTGAGCGTTCCAAGTCTTTCCCTTCAGAGTTTTTGGCTGAGTAGGATATGGACAGGTTTAATTTAGCACGTGTAACGGCCACAAAAAACAGGCGGCGTGCTTCTTCTGTCTCTACGTCAGCGTCTTTGCTTACCGTTTCAGAAATCAGTGTATCTGGCAATGAGTAGGTACCGCTCCGCCCGGCTTTATCCCATACCCCTGCATTGCAACCCAGCAGGAAAACTTCCTCAAATTCCAGTCCTTTGGAAGCATGCACGGTAATAAGGTTTACCCCATCCGCCCGGCCTGAAACCTTCGTGAATCCCAACTCAATACGGTTTTCCAGCATCAAATCTATTATGTCCACCAGGTCCACCACCTGTATTCCCGGTTTCCGGGCATGTTCCTCCTCCACAAATGCAAAAAACGCCCGCAACATCTCAAACCCGTTAAACTTATCCTCACTTTTGGCTACAGTAGCCAGCACCCCGGCGTTGTTAATTATCTTTTCCAGCAGCTGGGGCAGCGTCAGGTTTTCGGCCTGGCTCAACCAATACTCAATATCTTCTCCCAGCCTGCGCATAGAAGCATTGCCAAAATGCTGATCGAACAATGCGGGGGCTTTTTTTGCATCTGAAGACGGATTTATTAATTCTTCCCTGAATGACGTAGTACGCTCCCTGAAATTCTTTTTAGAAACCGCAAGGCTCAGCCTGGCCGACTCAATAGGAGGAATACCGAAAAAGTCAAAGTGCATTATTTCAAAAAGCAGGTACTCACCGCTGTGCGGAGTGTGCAGCTCATGGGCAATATAGCGCAGCACGGTAACCAGTTTGTAAACCAGGGGCTGCTCCAGCAGGTTTACCTTTTTTTTTACCTGGTAATGAATTTTTTTTACTTCCAGGTATTTTATCAAATCTTCACACTGGCGGTGGTTTCGGTAAATAACTGCTATGTCTGATAATTTGCGGCCATCCGCGGCCATATTTTCAATGCGGTGGGCTACATCGGCTATCTCGTGATGCGTATTGGCATACTCCCGAAGGAAGACTTTATTTTCAAGCGAGCTGAGGTTTTGATTAGCCGCCGTCAGGTCTTTTTTCAGGTA
>DASPJH010000499.1:0-4418 GCA_035628715.1 Bacteroidia bacterium | reverse complement strand
AAATGAATCAATAAATTGGATATTAAAAAGCGGAAAAACAGATCATAATAGGAGATATTTAGGAAGTGGCCAGGATTTTTACATCGAACCCTGTAAAAAATACAACGAAGTAATACTTGACATAAGCAAGTGAGAAAAGTAATAGCCATATTATTCATTGTTGCAGCTGCCACAGCCTGCAAGAAAGACGGTGATAAGTACACTGTTAAAGGCCGGCTGTTGAAAAGCTGTGATAACCCTGTACCGGTAAAGAATTTTACCGTGTATTTGTATAATGACTATAAAAGCTCTTCCAATACTTGCAACAGTGGACAAATTGCTACTGCAACGACTAATGAAAATGGGGAGTTTGAATTATCGTATGAAAAAACTTGTAGTTCCGGAAAAATAAGCCTTGAATATGATGTTAGTTTCAGCAGTACAGCCCTAGTAGATGGCATAGAACCCAAAAAAGATTATGATTTAGGAGATATTTATAAAATGGATAACGGTTTCTATACAGTAAAAATAAAAACCAACCAAGCGTATACTTCGTCGGATACTTTATTTTATGATATTACTAATAAGGGGCCAAACGATTCTAATTATCAGTACGTTATTGGGCCTTTTGTGGATGGTGCAACAATGGATACCTTATTTAAATCGGTATATAAAGACTTGAATTATGTTTCAGGAGGCAGCGTGACTAATTCAGCAATAAAATGGATATTTAAAAGTAATCAAACTGTGTATGCCAAAAGCAGGCAGCCCCAGCAATTCTACATCGAACCCTGTAAAAAATACAACGAAGTAATACTTGACATAAGCAAGTGAGAAAACTACAACCCATACTGCTGCTTACCGGGCTTTCAATAGCCTGCTTGTTCCTTTCCAACTGCAAAGACCTGAAAAAAAACTATTCCGTAAAAGGCAGGCTGCTGCACAGTTGCGATAATCCTGTACCTGTTAAGGATTTTAAAGTTGATTTATACAATACCCACCACAGGTGTGAAGGTGTTATTCAGTCGGCATACACTAACGCTGACGGGAATTTTTTATTGGATTACGATGCCACATGCTCTGATAACTTTAATGAGCTGATACTACAATATGATGTTAGCTTTAGTTCAGCAAAACTGGTTCAGAAAATAAAAATAAATCAAAATGAAGATTTAGGTGACATTTATTTAAAAGATAATGGATGGTATGAAATTAAAATTAAAACAAATCATCTGTATACATTGGCGGATACGTTGTTTTACAACATAACCGGAGGCGGAAGCGGTGATAACTTTGATTACTTGTTTGTTACCGGGCCTTTTAAAGATGGGCAAAAAGTTAATACTCTATATAAAACAGTTTATAAAATTCAGCATGGCGATCGTGTTAAACCCATGAATCATTTTTCACGTTGGATACTTAAAAGTGGTACAGTAATTCATTCAGATAAATATTTATGGGATGGTGAAGATTATTATCTTGAACCCTGCAAAAAATACAATGAGGTAATACTTGACATAAGCAAGTGAGAAAATTGCAACACATACTGCTGCTTACCGGGCTTGCAATGGCCTGTTTGTTTCTTTTCAGCTGCAAAGACCTGAAAAAGAACTATACCGTAAAAGGCAGGCTGCTGCACAGTTGCGATAATCCCGTTCCTGTTAAGGATTTTAAAGTTGATTTATACAATACCCACCACAGGTGTGAAGGTGTTATTCAATCCGCATATACTAATGCTGATGGTAACTTTATATTGGATTACGATGCAACATGCTCTGATAATTCCAGTTGGCTGTTGCTTCAATATGATGTGAGCTTCAGTTCAGCTGCATTAGTTGAAAAAATACATACAAATAAAAATGAAGATATAGGAGATATTTATTTAAAAGATAATGGGTTTTATGTTATTAAAATAAAAACTAATCATTCTTATACATCTTCAGATACTTTATTTTATAACATAACAAATTTGGGCTCTAAATATAAAATTGGCCCATTTAACGATAACGCAGTAATTGATACACTTTTTCAAACGGTTTTTAAATCACAAAAAAGCGAGCCAAAAACGTCCGTAAACTCATCCTTAAGTTGGGTATTAAAAAGCGGATCAGCCATTCATCATATTAAATATCTTGGAAATGGCCAACAATTCTACATCGAACCCTGCAAAAAATACAGCGAAGTAGTGCTGGATATAAGCAAGTGAGAAAACTGCAACACATACTACTGCTTGCAGGGCTTGTAATAGCCTGCTTGTTCCTTTCCAACTGCAAGGACCTGAAAAAAAATTATACCGTAAGGGGCAGACTGCTTCACAGCTGCGATAATCCTGTACCTGTTAAAGATTTCAAAGTTGATTTATATGGTTCCTGCAAAGGGCCTATTGAAGGTACAACTACTAATTCAAACGGCGAATTTTTGATTAATTATGAAGCTATTTGTACTCATGTCCCTAGCCTTATTTCACTTAAATACGATGTGAGTTTTAGTTCTGCAATTTTGGTAGATAACATCCGAGCCAATGAAAATGAAGACGTGGGAGATATTTATTTAAAAGATAATGGCTTTTATATTATCAAGATAAAAACAAATCATTCTTATACTTCATCAGATACTTTATACTATAATAGAACAAATTTGGGATCTGAATTCATAACGGGCCCTTTTAGCGACAACGCAGTAATTGATACACTTTTTCAGACTGTTTATAAATCCCAAAATAGTCACCCGGTAGCATCCGTAAATAAATTATTAAGTTGGACGTTAAAAAACGGTTCAACCATTCATCACATAAAATATTTAGGCAATGGCCAGGAGTGTTATATCGAGCCCTGCAAAAAATACAGCGAAGTAGTGCTGGATATAAGCAAGTGAGAAAACTACACCACATACTGCTGCTTACCGGGCTTGCAATGGCCTGCCTGTTCCTTTCCAACTGCAAAGACCTGAAAAAAAATTATACCGTGAGGGGCCGGTTGCTCCACAGTTGTGATAATCCTGTACCTGTGGAGGATGTCAATATTTATTTATATAATAGTTTGAAGCCTTGTGGTGGAGCAGTCCAAACTGTAAAAACTGATAAAAATGGAAATTTTTTATTTGATTACGAAGCGACCTGCAAAGATAATTTTAATGAACTTTCCCTGAGGTATGATGTAAGTTTCAGCTCTGGCATTTTGGTGTCAAGAATAAGAGTAAACGAAAACGAAGACCTCGGGGATGTACACTTAAAAGATAATGGTTGGGGTGTAGTTAAAATAAAAACCAATCATCCTTATACTTCATCAGATACTTTGTTTTATAACCTTAGCGGTACTTTCGGATACGCAGGCTCTACTTATTCATTTAAAACGGGACCTTTCACAGATGGAGAAATTATTGATACTTTTAACAGGACGGTGGAGAAAATTCACGACCACAGTCGTGTAACTCCAAAAAATTTTAATTACCCATGGGGATTAAAAAGTGGTACAATAATCCACTACGATAAACATTTATGGGGCGGTGAAGAATATTATCTCGAACCCTGCAAAAAATACAATGAGATAGTGCTGGATATAAGCAAGTGAGAAAACAAGTGGCTTGTAATATTGAGTAAATTTTTTAAAATTTACTGCAAATCCTTATCTTCGGCACTAACTTATAAACGATGAAACTCATATTCTGGTTATTGCTTGTAATTGCACTGGTTGCTGCGGAGTTTTTTAAGGTATACTTTATAATGCCTTTTCCCGGCAGCCAGGAGTCGGATACAATTGATTTAGCTTATTCGCTGCACAATTATATATGGTATATACGCCTGCCGCTGTGGGCATTGGCGGCTTTCCTCCTGTATAAAATTTTTAACCGCGGGCGCAACTGGCAGAAAATAACTTCTGTAGCATTGCTGGCTTTTTACTGCGTGGTGGTATATATGTTCAATTTCAGGTTTCTGGCGGATAAAATGTTCCTACAACCTGAAAGTAAAGTAATGGCCAAACCGGCTGAGAATATTGTACCCAAAGACATGGTGGTGCTGGGCGTGGTGATAAACGGCGAAGCACGCGCATATCCCGTGGAAATCATCGGCTACCACCACCAGGTACTGGATACGGTAGGAGGGAAGCCCGTTATGGTAACTTACTGTACGGTTTGCCGGACAGGCAGGGTTTTTAGCCCGATGGTGGATGGTAAGTACGAAACTTTCAGGCTGGTGGGCATGGACCATTTTAACGCTATGTTTGAAGATGCCACTACCAAAAGCTGGTGGCGCCAGGTAAACGGCGAAGCTATTAAAGGCCCGATGGCGGGTAAAAAGCTGGAAGAGCTGAACTTTACCCAAACCACGCTGGACAGCTGGCTGGAAAGGCACCCCGAAAGCCTCATCCTTCAGTTCGACCCGAAGTTTACTAAGAAATATGAAGGTCTTTCAGGCTATGACCGCGGTACCATTGGCGGCA
>DASPJH010000498.1:0-3511 GCA_035628715.1 Bacteroidia bacterium | reverse complement strand
TGCTGGTAGGGGTTCAAAATTTTGAACCCCTACTAGGGGTGTTACGGCTGGAAGACAGGCGGATATTGGGCTTGAGGGTGGCTGTAACAGCGTAACAGCGTTTTACCCCAAACCCCTAAAGGGGCTTTTAGGCAGACAACCCGTTATGAAAGCCGGTAAACATAAAGCCGGTAAACATTTAGGGTAGCTACCTGGCGAAAGTCCCCTTTAGGGGATTTAGGGGTTTTGACTGAATTAAAGATATACAAGAATGAAACGGATTTCAGGACTAAAGCGTGTTGTAAAGTTGCTGGTAGGGGTTCAAAATTTTGAACCCTTACTAGGGGTGTTACGACTGGAAGGCAGGCGGATATTGGGTTTGCAGTAGGCCGTAACAGCGTAACAGCATTTTACCCCAAACCCCTAAAGGGGCTTTTAGGCAGACAACCTGTTATGAAAGCCGCTACCCATTAAGGTAGCTACCTGGCGAAAGTCCCCTTCAGAGCCTGCACTGGGCTTGCCGAAGTGGGATTTAGGGGTTTTGGCTGAACTAAAGATGTACAAGAATGAAATGGATTTTAGGATTAACGCGTGTTTGTAAAGCTGCTGGTAGGGGTTCAAAATTTTGAACCCCTACCAGGGGGTGTTACGGGTGAAGGCAGGCGGTTGTTGAGGTTGAGGTGGGTCGTAACAGTCGTAACACCATTTTTTGAACGTGATTTTTGGACGGGAAAGGATAGAAGGATGGGCACTGTAGGGGTTCAAAATTTTGAACCCTTACTAGGGGGTGTTACGGGTGAAAGACTTGCTGCTGTTGGGTTTGCGGCAGGTCGTAACAGCGTAACACCCGCAACACAATTGTGAAGCCTTTCATACTGTAAATTCTGATTCTGACAAAAGAAGCCGGAGCACCAACAAACTATTAGTGGCCGGCTACATAAAAACAGGGTGCGCAAAATTCCCTACCTTTGCACACCTGTTTGCTTATACGGGGAAAAGAAAGAAAATGACCGATATAATCAGTGTTTTACCCGACGCAATTGCTAACCAGATTGCTGCCGGAGAAGTAGTTCAGCGACCAGCATCGGTGGTGAAAGAGTTGATGGAGAATGCGGTGGATGCTGGAGCTACGGATATTAAGCTGATAATAAAAGATGGCGGCACCACCCTTATACAGGTGATAGATAACGGCAAGGGCATGAGCGAAACCGACGCCCGCATGTGCTGGGAACGCCACGCTACCTCTAAAATCCGTAAGGCTGATGACCTGTTCAGTATTGTATCGTTTGGTTTCCGGGGCGAGGCACTGGCTTCTATTGCCGCGGTAGCGCATGTGGATATGAAAACCCGCCGCGCCGAAGATGAGCTGGGCACCTGTATCACTATTGAAGCATCGGAAGTAAAAAAACAGGAAAGCGCTGCTGCGCCCCAGGGCACTAATATCAGCGTGCGCAACCTGTTCTTCAATATTCCCGCCCGGCGAAATTTTTTAAAGTCGATACCGGTGGAAACCCGCCACATCATCGAGGAGTTTGTGCGCGTGGCTATGCCTAACCCCAAAGTTGCCTTCAGCTTTATTAATAATGATAATGAAGTGTACAACCTTAAAGCAGGCAGCCAGGCAAGCCGCATTGTCGGTTTGCTGGGTATCAAGGAAACGGACGAGCTGCTGCTGGACGAGGAAGAGACCGACTTTGTAAGCGTGCGTGTATACCTTGGTTCTCCACGGCTGGCCCGCAAAACCCGCGGCGACCAGTTCTTTTTTGTTAACGGCCGTTTTATTAAAAGCGCTTACCTGAATCACGCTGTAACATCCGCTTATGATGAGCTGCTGGCTAAGGATGCATATCCAGCCTACGTGGTGTTTATGGATGTTCCTCCGGCTAAGATTGATATTAACGTACATCCCACCAAAACGGAAATAAAATTTGAGGACGAAAAGTACCTGTACCAGGTACTGAAATCGGTGTGCCGCAAGGCACTGGGCCAGCATTTGCTGATGCCCGAAGAAAGCAATAACGACGCTTTTGACCGCCTGATAAGGGAAACCGCTACACTGGACACCCTTCCTTCAGAGCCAAAAATTAAAACCGACCGGAGCTTTAACCCTTTTGGACGTGAAACAACCGTAAAACAAAAGCAAAACCTGGGCAAGTGGCAGGAAATATTTGCCCCGCTGAAAGAAGAAGAGCCGGAGACAAAACAAGACCTCTTTACCCGCGGGGAGCTGCGCAACCAGCCTGTTGAGAAACCTGCGGAACCGGTATTATCGGTATTCCAGTATGCGGGCGGATACTTAGTGTTCTCAACAGAAAAAGGATTGTTTATTGCCGACCAGCAGGCCGCCCATGAACGTATATTGTATGAAGAGTACGCCCAGGCTATGGACGGGCAGGGTTTTCTTACCCAGCAGCTGCTGTTTCCACGGGTGGTAGAGTTTAGTCCGGCCGATTATACGGTGCTGGAAGATGTTTTAGACCAGGTAAAATTACTGGGCTTTGACATAAACCCTTTTGGCCAGAATACCTTTATAGTAAACGGGACACCGGCAGACATTAAAAAAGGGGAGCCCCGCGAAATGCTGGAAGGCGTATTACAAAAATACAAAGAGAACCTGCAGGGCCTGAAATTAGGTCCCAGGGAGGCGCTGATACGGGCAATGGCCCGGCAATCAGCCATAGCACGGGGCACACTGTTAAGCCACAAGGAAGCCACCGAACTGGCCAACCAGCTGATGAATTGCTCCGTGCCTGCCTATACGCCCGGCGGTAAGCCTGTTTTTATTACCTTTGCGCCTGCCGACCTGGCAAAACGATTCGAATAAAACTATGTATCAGCAATACCGGCCCCGTAATTTTAATTTTCTTCCCCCTGCAGTTAAAAACCTGCTGATAATAAACGGGTTGTTTTTCCTGGCAACCTTCGCCCTTGCTGAAGCCTTTCATGTAAACCTTACCAAGCTGCTCGGGCTTCATTACTGGACCTCGCCTGATTTTAAAATACACCAGGTGCTCACTCACATGTTCATGCATGGCGGGCTGGGGCATATTTTTTCAAATATGCTTGCCTTGTGGATGTTTGGCACTTCGCTGGAGAATATATGGGGTCCTAAAAAATTTATATTTTTCTACATTTTTACCGCATTAGGCGCGGCATTGCTGCATCAAACCGTGCTGGGCATTGAATTTTATAACATTAACCAAAATATTCTTGAATTAAAACAAAACCCAACCGTAGATAATCTTGTTGAAGCTTATAAAGCGGTTGGACAGACGTTAAATACAACCATTGTAACAGAGTTGAAGTCTATATATTCAAGCGGGGTGATAGCTGAAGGTGAACTGAACGAGGCATTAAGACAACTGGAAGCCATACGGCAGTTTAAACTCAGTATTCCCACGGTTGGTGCTTCGGGCGCTGTATTTGGTGTGTTGATAGCATTTGCCATGTATTTCCCTAATACCGAAATAATTATGCTCCTTGTGCCGTTTCCTATAAAAGCCAAGTATTTTGTTGGCATATACGGCATTAT
>DASPJH010000497.1:0-4150 GCA_035628715.1 Bacteroidia bacterium | reverse complement strand
GGCATAGGCCAGGCTTTGGAATCCAAATGCCGTTTTATAATAATGGGCCGCCTGCTTGGCATTGCCCACGTAAAATTCTACATAATCAGTACCGTTAAGGGGCAAAAAATCTTTTTCTGCCTCCACTTCCGCCATTGCAGTTCTTTCCATGTTTTTACAGTTTTTTAAACGGATGGCAAAGTTAGGTATTTTTTTAAAGAGGCATGACTTACCCCTGGTAAAAAACCGGCCCTGCCCTTTGCACCTATCACGATTACTTCTTCACCTGATAAAAAAATTATATACTATTTAAAATAAACAGTATATTTAAACCGGCTAAATAATTTAGCATATAATTAATTATTCAACTATCAAACAATCTATCTATGAAAAAAATCATTTTAATTTCAGCCTTATTATTCACTGCCTTATTTGCAAAGGCACAGTATTTTCAGCACCTGTACGGCACTACAGATAATGAAGCCTATGTTAAAGGAGTAAACACCTTTATCCAGCCGCAGGGACACCTAATGGCCGCGTCCGGCGATAAACTGGTGGTTACCTACACCGACGTTAACGGCAGTGTATCCTCCTCTCCCAACTTCAATAAAGATTACCAGATCATTTCGAATATTACAGGAACTACCATGCCTACCTCTTCTGTAAACGTATTTGAACTGGAAGATGGCAGCGGCTTTGGAGTGGTGGGTCTTTGCTTCGACCCGTCAGTCAGCAGCGCTGTCCGCTCCATTTTTTACCTACATATAGATCCCACGGGTGTTCCCGGAACGGTGTATGAATATATACCGGTACCTGGCTCAGTGGCGCTGTATAACCTTATTTCGGTAAATGCCGTTGCCAAATCACCCGGAACTGACGACCTGTATATTGCGGGCGCCACCGAAAGCTCATCAAACGATAATTTTATATATGCCTTGAAAATAAATTCAGTGAATGGAAATATCGTGTGGTCGGCTTTTTATGATGTGGTGCAAACAGGCATAAATCAAAAGGAATATATAGGCGGTATTATAGAAAGTCCCTACCAGCCTGCCGGTGTGCAGGAGCTTGTTTTAGTGGGCGGCGGGTATGATATGGCCGGAAACAGCCAGGATGCCTTCTTCATGCGTGTGGATGCCAATAACGGTGCACCGTTGGGACCCTGGGCATTTTTTTACGGAACAGCTGCCACCGAGGATGTTTTTACCAGTATCAGTATTGCCAACAGCAATATTGGAGGAACCAATGGCTTTGTGGTAGGAGGTTACTCTAACCATAACGGCAGTTATGATTTCTGGATGCTGAAGCTGGATACCCGCGGTGGTGTTATATGGTCGAGGCTGTATGATTACAGCGTTAGCCCGGGCAACAACGATATATGTTATGGCGTAATTGAAAGGTTTAATACATCAAACAATTATGAATATTATGCCGTGGGGCATACCTCAAGTCCCACTGTTTTTAATACGTATGACATATTGGTGATTAAAACCGACGATTGGGGCAATGGTGTGGCCGGCGGTGAGTTTACTTACGGCATAGCCAGTGTAAACGAGTTTGGATGGGGTATTGACCAATACGATGGCACAGGGGCAGACGGGCTGAGTGTTTTTGGTATATCAGAACTTGGCGGTATAGGCATGAGCGATGTATACCTTATTAAAGCCTATTTTAACGGGTTGTCGGGTTGTAACGAGTCGTTCAGCACTCCTAAAACCAAACGCGGTCCCGGCCTTTATGCCGAAACCTGGGTGGATGCTTTTGACAACTTTAGTCCTTCCAGTCTTTCATCGTCTGAACAGTCCGCATCGGATGTTAACCTGTGCTACAACACTACCATAGGCGGTGGCAGCAATGCCCGCACCGCTCCGTCTGACCCGGGTACCAGCGCCACTGTAGTACCCAACCCTATGACACAGGGCGCTGCAACAGCTACGGTGGAACTGGAAGCGGAAACCCCGGCAACCGTACAGGTAACTATTTACGACATGCTGGGCAAACAATACTATGCAGGCAATTTTGCCCTTGTAAAAGGCAGCAACCGGCTACCTGTGGATATAAGCAGCGCCAGCATGGCTGCCGGTATGTATACCGTGAAAATAACCGGCGACAACATTAATAAAAATGTATTGCTGGTGGTTAAATAATGTTATTTTAAATTATTTGAAAAGCCCGCCTGAGAGCGGGTTTTTTTGTTTACTAATCATAATCTCCAGTACATCCAAAGGTATGCCCCAAAAGCTTTTGATACAATTTATAGTCGGCATATATAATCCGTTGAGGGATTTGAACGGTCATTTGCCTTTGTGACGCACTATCCAATGCATTGAAAGTCTTTCCAAAGGTCTTTATACTGTGTTGGTTTCGTATATCTGAATATAAGTTCTTAATTAAACATAAGTATTTAATGAAGTGATCGTAAGTAGTATTAGTACCATATATTATTAACGTCGGTTTTTTGGATAGAATAGATTCTTTGAGATTGGCTACCAAAGTTAACGAATCAACCGATTCGCCATTGAGTACCAATTTATTGCCTCCAATAAAAACTGTTTTCCGTAACTCCAGATCTTCCGGAAAATTATCAATCTTTGTCATGCGCGAGAAATAAGAAACAAAAGGAAACGGGTATATGGTAACTTTAGTTGATGGCATTAATTGTTTATCAATATCATTACCTAAAACGAAGGAGAACCTGTGTATCTGCATAGAATCCAATTCACAAAAAACAGAATCCACAAACCCCATGCTGGCTTCTTTATCAATAAACAAGGTAATTGCCTCGGCCCTTTGATGCGAACTGCCCATTTCTTCCAGGTCATTTATAAATACTTTATAACCATAAAGAAACAAAGTGTTTCTGCCATCAATTACATCAATACTTATATTTTCAGTATAAAAATTTTTCTGATTAGATGATTTAAAAGTATCCTGCGATACCGCATATTCGGGAAGATTTATCTCTACTGCCTTATATTTATCCAGGTCTTCATAAGCATCCAGTTCCCGGGCATGTTCTTTTTTTACAAAATAATGATTTAACAATTCAATATTAGTGTCATCTACAATTGCAAAAGCCGATTTAATATCACCAATAAAAATACTGTCATTTTCAATTCTGTAAGCCATGTAATAACTCACCAAATCATAATCAAACAACTTAACAGAATCATCGTTGAATTCAATAAACCTGAAATCATTAACGCTCTCTCCTTTGCTATACATTTTAACCCATACTCCCTGAATAACCTTTTTAGAATTCGGCTTACAGCCATATCCAGCAATCAAGACTATTAAAATAATATGCAGATAAATCCTTCTCATTATTCCTAAAACGAAATTACACATCCCCTGGTTGATTTTCACAATCCACTCATAACTATTAACTCGTAACTATTAACTGATAGCTGACGGCTGATAACTGACAACTAAATGCCAATAGCTAACAGCCAAAGGCCAAAAAATGTATCTTTGCCCCTCATTTTTTAACCATGGACAGACGAGTTCGCGTACGTTTTGCGCCCAGTCCCACAGGCCCGCTGCATATTGGCGGGGTGCGGACAGCCCTGTATAATTACCTTTTTGCCCGCAAGCACGGCGGCGATTTTTTGCTGCGCGTGGAAGACACCGACCAAAACCGCTTTGTGCCCGGCGCAGAGGAATATATTACTGAAGCCCTGCAATGGGTAGGCCTGAAGTTTGACGAAGCCCCCCACGTGGGCGGCCCGCATGCCCCTTACCGCCAGAGCGAGCGCAAGGCAATGTACCGCCAGTATGCCGAACAGCTGCTGGCCAGCGGCGATGCATACTACGCCTTTGACACCGAAGAAGACCTGGAAGACGTGCGCAAAAAGGCCGAACAGGCAAAAATGTCGTGGAAATACGACCCTGTGACGCGCCAGAGCATGAAGAACTCGCTGACACTGAGCCAGGACGAAGTGAAAGCCCGCCTGGATAACGGCGACCCCTACGTGGTGCGCATTAAGCTGCCCCGCAAGGAAGAAGTGCGTTTTCATGACGAGATACGCGGCTGGGTAGTGGTAAACACCGCCCAAATGGACGATAAAGTGCTGTTTAAAAGCGACGGCATGCCTACCTACCACCTGGCCAACGTGGTGGACGATTACCTGATGAAAATAACCCACGTTATCCGTGGTGAAGAATGGCTGCC
>DASPJH010000496.1:0-5896 GCA_035628715.1 Bacteroidia bacterium | reverse complement strand
CCGTATTATTTTCTCGTCCCCTTTCCGCAGGCTTCAGAATAAAACACAGGTGTTTCCTTTGCCGGGCAGCGTATTTGTGCACAACCGGCTCACTCACAGCCTGGAAGTAGCCAGCGTGGGCCGTTCGCTGGGGAATATACTGGCCAATAAGCTTGTAACAAGCGGCGAGGCGGATGGTGAAAAAGTGCAGGGCATAGGCAGCATTGTATCAGCAGCCTGTTTGGCGCATGATATGGGCAATCCGTCTTTCGGGCATTCGGGCGAGAAAGCCATTTCACGCTATTTTAAAGAAAAAGAAGGCAGCATATTAAAGAGGCAAATAAGTGATGCCCAATACGCCGACCTTACCAATTTTGAAGGGAATGCCAACGCCTTCCGTATACTCACTCACCGTTTCAGGGGCAAAGGCGCAAGCGGATTTGCACTTACCTATGCCACCCTGGCTTCTATAGTGAAATACCCCTGTGAGAGTACGGTGGGAGGAAATAAAGCCAAAGTTCACACTAAAAAATACGGGTATTTCGACAGTGAGAAAGGCACCTATAAAACCATAGCCCACGAGCTGGGAATTGTGCAGGAAAGCGAAAACCCCATGGTATACGTGCGGTATCCACTGGTATACCTGGTAGAGGCCGCTGATGATATCTGCTATAATATTATTGATCTGGAAGATGCCCACCGTTTGGGCATCCTTTCCCATGAAATGGTACGCGGGCTGATGCTAGCTTTTTTTGAGGGGAACGAGAAAAAGGATATTGAAGGAAAGCTGGATGAGATTGATGATGAAAACGACCGTATAGCCTACTTACGGGCCAAATGCATCCACAAGCTGATTATGGCAGCATCGGATGTGTTTTGGGAAAAACGGGGGGCTATACTGGCGGGAACTTACAATTCAAGTCTTACGGATGATATTCCCGGCCCGGGGCTTCAGGCTTTACAGGCCATACAGGAAATATCCTGGAAAAAAATCTATAATTATTCAACGGTGGTAGAAATAGAGGTGGCCGGCTACCAGATTATAGGCGGGTTGCTGGAGGAGTTTGCCCCGGCCATTCTGAACAGTACATCGCACTACGAGAAAAAATTATTGGCCCTGATTCCCAATCAATTCCATACGGATAATACCGACCCTTATTCAAGAGTTCAATGCGTGGTGGATTTTATAAGCGGTATGACCGACTTATACGCTATAGAGATGTACCGGAAAATCAAAGGGATAAGCATTCCCGTACTGAAGTAACTATTTGTTTTAATGGTGCCATGCCTTACAATGCAGGCTACGACTCGCATTAACAATAATTTTCTTATTTTCATTAACTTTGCCAATAAGAAAACTATTTACTTTCCGTTAGTTATACGTATAAACTACCAGTCAACAAAGAAACCGGTGAATCTTACATCGTTAGGAAAAATTACTGCCCTTTGCCTGCTTTTGCTGGCGGGTACGATTATGTGTGCCCAGGATAAACGGTTTGACCAGGATGTGCTGGATAACCCCACCAAGGACCGTAAAAAGCTGGAAAGTCTTTTTAAAACCCTCGAAACAAAAAAGGTAAATCCTAAAGCTCAGAAGGGAGCTGTGGCGTTAGAGAACGGCTACGCCACCTATAAAATAAAAGATGCCGAAGCCTGGGAAAAAATCCGGGATAAAAATGTGGCTACCCAAATTGAGGTAGTGTATACCAAGTATCCCAAAGACCTTGAGTTTTGGCTCACCCCTTACCACGAATTGCTGGCCAACCGCCTGAAAGCCCTTTTTGAGGTTGACCCTTCGCTGAATGACAAGAATATCAAGTTTTATGTGGTGCTGCAAACTCAATGCGATAACGACGAGCAGGCGCGTAAAATGTGGCACGGTATACTGATACGCTACCGGCCCATGACCGCCCAGGAGCTGAAGAACCGTAAGGAAGAAATGGCTGACGGCGCTGACGGCGAAAAAGAAGAACCCGGTATGCCCGGAGGCTTTTCATCGGTGAGGCGGTTTATAAAGAATGTGGGCGGCATGTATGACTCTGTGATTTACAAGGTGCTTGACCGCAATACGCAATGGCAAAAAGCATTACTGGTGAGCGACTGGACCGGGAGCAACTACCAGTATGCCGTGCAGGGTATTTACTGGCACATGCTGAACATGAATAAAAGCGGCGTTAAATATTTCAGCTTTTTTAATGACGGCGACGGTAAATCTGAATTCGACAAGAAAGTTGGAGAGGCAGGCGGCTTGTACTTTGCCGACGGGGCTAAAACCAACAAGGTGGTAAGCGCTTTTAACACCTCCATGCGCAGGGGAATGGGAGGGGAAATACCCGAAAACGATATTGAAGCCATTATAAAATCGATAGATGCATATCCTGATGCAGAAGTGGTGATACTGGTGGCAGATAACAGCCCATTTCGTGATTTTGAGCTGATTGAGCAGATAAAAGTACCCGTACATATTATATTACAGGGCGCCGAATGGGGCATTAACCCGCAGTATGTTAACCTGGCCTACCTGACGGGCGGTTCGCTGCACACCCTGAAAAAAGACTATACCGCCGAGTTTTTTGCCAAAGGCGATACCCTGATAAATATTGATGGCCACAGATTTTCTCTTAACCAGGCACACAACCTTTACCAATGCCAGAACCGCAGAATTTGCGAAGATTTGGAAGCCATTATTAACCAGAAAGAAGAAGAAGCACTGGCCGAGCTAAAAACCAAACCTGCTTACAGGGGCATGCATAAAGACAAGAAAGTGAGCGGGTTTAATAAATTTCTCCACTGGATATTTGGGGGGTAACTCCCTGTCATTCCCGCTTCAGGCGGGAATCTATCTCCATCTCACGGATTCCCGCCTTAAGGTGGAAATGACCAGCCCGCCGGCATCGTTCCTATAACATATTAATCATCATAAAGTCAAACGGTTAATTAATTTCCTTTCCCGTTTGCCGCTTTTTTTTAACCTTTGTAGCCAATAACGAAAACGTTAAAACACTTATAACCAATGAAAACTATAATAAAATCAATGGTTGTTGCATTGCTGGCAATAACCGTTACCCTGGTATCCTGCAAAAAGGTGGAGAATGAGATTAAGAATACCACTACCACTGCCGAAGACATTACCCGTACTGAAGCTTACCTGGGCTCAGTATTTAACATTGCCGAAGATGCTGCCAACTCTGATGGCCGCCTGATGAAAACCGGCAGCACTATCCTTCCTTCAGGTGCCGTAATGACCTTTACTGATTCAATAATGGACACAGATGGCGTTACCTACTTTATTGATTTTGGCACCGCTCCCGGCGTACTTTGCCTTGATGGTGTAACCCGTGCAGGACGTATTGACGTAAAACAAAGCAAGCGCTTCAGCGAAATAGGCGCTGTGGTGGAAGTTAGCCTTCCTGAAAGCAACAACTTTGCAGCCAGCACAGTGGGCACTCTTACTAAAATTTCGGGTAAGGCTGTTGTAACCCGCCTGGCCACTAATAAAATCAACCTTAAGATTGAAAACGGCAAAGCTGAAAACACTACTGACGGTACTGTAACTTTCAGCTCAAATAAAGATATCGAGCGCATAGAACTGGGCGACCCAGGCATGGTGGATGATGAGTACAGGGGGACAGGCAGCGGAAGCGGTATTAACTCCGGCGGCAAGCCTTATACCTGGCAAACCCTGAGTGAAGTGGTGAAAATTGAAAAAACCAACTGCGCTTTGCCGGTAAAAGGTATAATTGAACTGACTAGCGAGAAAAGCACCTATAAAATTGATTTTGAACCCGATGGCGGCGGCTGCGACAAAAAAGTGCAGATTACCCTGCCCAACGGCACCAAAGTGGTTAAGACGTTCTAATTTAAATACGCCTAAGATTTAGAAAAGCGCCTCAAAAGGGCGCTTTTTTTATGTGCGCATTTAAAGGGAACAGCTTTATGGATAATAAGTAGCGTATTAATTTTAAATGATTTAATATTGTACATATGCTTATAATATTCTCCCATCACGATAATTGGAGAGTTTTCTTCCAAATTTAGATTTTTCACCTATCAATCAAGTAATAGCTTGGCAAGAAATCAAAATACGGTTAAATCTTACCTTTATCTAATCCCACCAGTAAGCGGGGCTTCAATTTCAACACCTTACCAACTAACTCTCCCATAGCTTAACTTTTAGGATGGATAAGATTTTTGTATTATTATTTTTACTAATTGCATGTAACTCCCAGGCTCAACAGTGGGGCCTGAGAGTTGCATACAATTTTTTGCATGCCCGGAGTAATGTAAATGTGACTTCATGGACTGGTAGTGAGGGGTTAACAGAAGTATTTCCGCATGACGAAAAGCTAACTAAAAAAGAAAAAAATCGAAGACTTTTTAAACACCCCTTTTGGGAAATTTCAGTTATAAAATCTATTAACTCTAAACATTCTTTTTCAATAGGGTATCTTAATCTGTGGGGATATGTTAGCCATAGCATAGAAGCTAAGCCGAAGAATAATTATGGCAGCCTTAAGTGGTCAATAGAAGAAGGACAAGATATGCCGGCCATACGACTAAATTATATATACACATATTACAATAGGAACGCTACTGATATTAACACCTCCACGATTCAGCTTATTGCAGGCATTTTACTTAACTTCAGAGGGAAAGAAGGCGAGACATTCAGCACTGGCGGAACGTTATATTCTGTTTTTGCAACTAATAATACTCCCACAGATACTGTATTTATTTACCGGAAAAATTTAGGAGCAAAACGCCCCATGCCCCCAACACCATATCTGAATGCAGGAGTAAATGGGTGCCTGAGGCTTGGTAAACGGTTCAGGTTAGGTATAGAACTGATGGGGTACTTGGGATATAGCAGTTTGTTTATCCATCAATTTGAAGGAAAAACACAGGATGCTGAATTTACTTATAACGTAAAACTTAAGCCCTACTTTTTTTCATCAGGCTTTTATTTACAATACAGGTTAAAATAGATATTATATGAAAAAGAATCTACTGTTTCCGGTATTGCTGTTTTTTTCACAAATGATTTTTTCCCAGGGGTGGGATTTGCGGTTATCCATTAACTATTTGCAGTGTTTTAGCAACATGGATATGCTGCAATGGCAAAGCGCAAAAGGCCGCACAGAAATTAAGCCTTATACCGCTTACCCGGGTTCAGGAATGTATATTAACGATTATTTTGCGAACAAGTTTCCTGAAATATCAATTATACGGCATCTAAACTCCAGAAACAGTCTTTCACTTAGCTATCTCGACCTCAACGGGTACGTGGGATATAGCATAAAAGCAAGCGGCGAATCAATTGTAACAGGATATGATTTAGTTGAAAGCAGCGGTGAAATGCCAGCTGTAAAAGTAAATTACCAGCATGCCATCTATAACCGTAATGAAAAACAAAAACTATCGTTGTCATTAGCAGGAGGTATTTTACTGTTTTTCAGGGGAAGGGAAAGCCGACATGAGCCTTTACTGGGAACCGGAAGAATAGAAACAACTATGTATGATTTTTCAGGAAATCATGTTGAAACTGTATATATAGACAGATATTTAAAAGAATATTACCGGCCAATGCCCCCGGCACCCTGTTTTAATTTCGGTGTAAATGCGGATATGCGCATAAGCAAACGGTTCAAAATCGGCTTGGATTTAAACTCCTATATTTCTCCAACATCACTGTACGGTAAAGTATATTATGGTGAAACCAATGATACAAAATATACTTTCAGGGTAAAGATGAAGACTTACTTTTTCTCCTCTGGCATATACGTCCTATACCGCATAAAATAAATCCGGGTACTTACATTCTTTTTTAAATCCGTTCCTGATTTATTCTATATTTACCCTACTTAACCCTCACACTATGAAATTGAAATTTTTTGGCTTCATAGCCTTTTTGTCAATG
>DASPJH010000495.1:0-3809 GCA_035628715.1 Bacteroidia bacterium | reverse complement strand
AAGAGATTTACGTTTTCTGGAATTATTTTTATAAGCCGGAATAAGAGTTATGTGTTATTAGTCTTTAGTCATTAGTCTTTAGTTTTTATCATCTGTTATTAGTTATTGGTTATTGGTGCTGATAAATGATTGATATACCGCTGGTAGCAGGTAACTATTAACTCGTAACTACTAACATAAAACTCCCTTCACCCCTTTACTATCAAGCCTTTTGCTCAATTCTTAAAAAAATTTTTCGGTAAATGCGTTTACTTTGTTTTTGCTACACGTATTAAAAACTACCTATACAAAAAGAACATGAAAAAAATTGTTTATTTACTGGCATTTGTTGCCCTGGCAGGTGCAGCATGCAAAACCAAAAAATCGGCCACCAAACAAAAAACGCTTCATGAAACCACTGTGGCGGATTTCGGAACCATTATCGGCCTAAGCAAAGGCGACAGCTATGAAAAAGCTGTTAAAATTTTAGGAACCCCCAGCACTACTACGGAAAAAGAAAACGACAGTTACAGCTTTTATTCCGTGTATTACAACGATGCCAGCGACAACCGTATGTTTAGCTATACCTACGATAAAAAAACAAAGATGGTGAACCACTTCCGCATTACCGGCAACAGGAACACCAACCATATAGAAACCAAAAACTACCTGGCCGGCCAGAAAGTGAACGATGTTAAGGTGAACTTTTTAGGGATGCACAAAGATTCTATTCTGAAGGTATTTGGCACGCCCGACCGCATCAGCTCTGATAACTATGAGTTTGTAAAAGGCCCGGTGAGCGTAACCTTTATTTGCTACAGTTTCCACCAGTACAAGTGCTCCGAAATTTATGTTTTCTGGAATTATTTCTGGAAAGAGCCTGAAACACCGGCAGGCAAGTAAATAATATAAAGTACTGTCGTATAAAGTATAAGGTATTTAAGTAAAAGGTATAAAGTATATTGGTACTTTATACCTTTTTTGTTTTACAGATATACTTAAGGTTTACGGTACTCAATACTTTATACCTTTTTTACTTTATACTCAAATACTTTATACTTATTTCTTCACCATCACAAAGTGTTTAATTCCAGCCTCCTCAAACTCCTCCCCTTCTGTTTCAAAACCGTATTTTTTATAAAAGCCCACCACCTTGCTTTGGGCATGCAGGTATATTTTTTTTGATGTATCTTTAATATCATTTAAAACTGCATCCACCAGGGCCTCGCCTACTTTCATTCCGCGCTTATCAGGGTATACTGCAAAACGTTCCAGCTTAATTCCTTTTTCGGTTTCCCTCCAGCGGGCTGTTCCCGCAGGGTCGCCATCCACCTTTGCCAAAAAATGATGGCTTATATCTTCGTGCTCATATTCCAGCCGCTTATCCACGCCCTGTTCTTCCACAAATACTTTTACGCGGATATCAAACGCTTTCTGTAATTCTTCAGGATTGGTAATTTTATTAATGGTAACAGCCATAGGGCAAAATTACCTGATTACATTCACCATCCCAAAAACGGTGGATTTTTTACGGTTCTCGCCCCGCAGCTGTATTTGGTACATATATACCCCGTCAATAACCGGGGCTCCATCGTAGGTCCCGTCCCACGAGCAGTTTTCGCAGTTATGCAGCACTTGTCCCCAGCGGTTGTATATGGTAAGGGTATATTGGGCAATTCCGGCACAAACCGGCGCAAATACCGGGTTTAATCCATCATTGTTAGGAGTGAATGCGTTGGGAATTACACAGTGTATTTTATCAAATACCCTAATGAGCTGGCTGGTGGTATCCTTACAGCCTTTATCGTTTTCAGCAATTAATTTAACCTCATAAGTACCGCTGTCGGTGTAACTGAAGCTGGTATCGTTTCGGTTGTTTTGCCCCAGGATAGTTCCATTGCCAAAATCCCAGGTATAGGTATTGCCGTTCTGGCTAGTGTTGTACAGTAATAAAGGCTCTTCAATTTCTTTTATATCCGGTTTAATGAAGAAGGAAGCAGTGGGTTTGTTATATACCTCAATTTTTACATTTTTAGCCGTATCATGCACACAGCCAAAGGCATTTTTCACCGTAATACCAAAATGATAATTACCACCTGAATAAAACGGGTGCGTATGGGTTTTCACTCCTAATGCTTCGGCTGGGGATATTTTCCAGGTAGTTAAAGTGGTATCGTGATTAACCGATTTATCGGTAAAGGTAACCTGCAAGGGCGGGCAACCTGATGTGGGGCTAACATCAAAATCAGCAACAGGAACAGGCAGTACGGTAATTTTAAAACTATCCGTAACGGCCGGACTGCAATTATCTGACAAAGTTATTTTATAATAACCGGTAGTTAATGGGCTGTGAAAAGCGGGAGTATTATCAAAGCTCCATGCCCCGTTGTTCCATTTAAAGGCATATTTGGTGGTATCTCCGCCTGTTCCGGTGGCCCTTAAGGTAACCAGTTTACCCTCGCAAATACTGTCGTCAGCATCAACAGTTACTGATAAAGGCGGACGAAGGCTAACTATTGCTCGGGCTGTATCGGGTTTAATGGTGCAGTTATCGGTCAGCACCGCAGTATATATGCCCCGAAGGGCAGGTTGCAGCAACGCTGAATCTCCGGTGGCAATATTCCCGGCACTGTCGTACCATTTTACGGTATACGGCAGCCTGCCTCCTTTGCCCAGGGCGTGCAGGGTTACTGACTGCTGCTCGCAAAGCAGGGTATCCGTAAGTAATTTTTTATGGGCATTTATTATTGAAATATCCAGCGCATCCAGTACGCTTATTTTATAAAAGCCCGTATCCGGCTCCACCGTACAATTATCCGTTAATACTGCTATTATATTTTTGGGCTGGCCTTCACATGAATCGCCGCAGGTGGTGGTTATAAATTTAGTGCCGCTGTCTATAAATACATCCGCACCATTAATACGTTCATACCAGGCTACCCGGTAATTCAGCGAATCACCGCCCAATGTTGCAGCAGAAAGCTCAACCGGTTGCCCCCTGCAAATGGTAGTGTCCGGAAATGCAGGATCAATTTTAAGCGGCTGCCTCACCCGCACCCACACATAATCGGTATCCACATCACCGCAACCCGATGAATCAGAAATAATAATACGGTACTCTGTATCCGTTTTTGGAGAAGCAAAAGGCCGGTAAGTGGCAGGGTTATCCAGCGTGGCAGCAGGCGCCCATTCCCACTTGCTGCCGCCGGTGGTTGTCAGGCGTATTTTCTGTCCGTAGCAAATAGTTGTATCCAAACCGGCATTGGCGCTATCACGGCTGTAAATCAATAACCTTAATGTATCCTGCCGGTAATAACTTTGTGCAGGCGGGCTGGTGCTTAAAATCCGTATGCGGTAGTTACCGCTGGTAAAAACACTAAATAACGGTAAAATACCTTTTACCACACCATCCGTATTGGATTTCAGGCGGCCAAGCTCACGCTTCCCTCCCAAAAAATTGCCGTCTTCATCACTTAACTGGGCTATAAATTCATTACCTGTATTAAATTTTCCTTTTACTGTGTAAGGAATATCAATGGTATCACCTGCACAATAAGGACCGGGATATACGTCGCCACGAGTGATGGAAAAATCCGCTATTTTATAGATAAAGGTATTTGTATTTTGGCCTGCAAAAAAAACGGTATCCAGCAGGAATAAGCTATCACTGAAATAGCCAGTGAAAATAGGGTTTCCGTTATAATCAACTTCCTGCCGTTGGGGAAGACTGAAGGTAAACGAAGGTTTTTTTTCGTTTGCACTTAATGTCCATAAGCAATTACCCAGCGTATCCAGTTTAGCCGCTATATAATGAAATCCAAAAGAAGTGG
>DASPJH010000494.1:0-4317 GCA_035628715.1 Bacteroidia bacterium | reverse complement strand
TTTTCATCCCGGCTGCCGGGAGCAACGTTTGTGGCGCCGAAAAGGGTGGGAACAGACGGCCCGTAAATATCTGCATCCAGAATACCCACTTTAGCACCGGTGGCTGCCAAGGCATGAGCCAGGTTAGCCGACACGGTTGACTTGCCCACTCCCCCCTTACCCGAAGCTACGGCTATAATATTTTTTACACCCGGCAATACGGCAGCCTCCTTCCGCTGCGTAGTGACGTTGGAGGTCATATTCACCATCACTTCGGCATCTTTGCTTACAAAATGTTTAATAGCATTTATGCAGGCATTTTGTATCAGATCTTTCAGCGGGCAGGCAGGGGTGGTAAGTACTACCGAAAACGAAACCTGGTTTCCGTTTATAGCAATATCCCTGATCATATTCAATGTAACCAGGTCTTTTTTCAAATCGGGCTCTTCTACATGGCTAAGGGCTGCCAGCACCTGCTGTTGGGTAATTTCACTCATGGCGGTGCAAAGGTACTTGATAGTTTACAGTTTAAAATTTTTCAGTTGCCAGTTAATAAAAACCTGTTTTTTAATTTTTTTATTGAAACAATGAGGCAGCACCCGTTTGTTAATTATTTAAATTAATTAGAAAAACTAATCCTCATCCTTGAGGTTAGGACTTAAATTGCGGGCCAACAGATGATTCATTTAGCTGACCTTATTACCGACCTCGCTCTTATACTGGGGGCAGCAGCAGTAGTAAGCCTCATTTTCAGAAAGTTAAAACAACCGGTAGTGCTGGGCTATATTATTGCCGGCTTGCTGGTGGGCCCTTCTTTTCCCATACTGCCTACCGTTATCGAGCTGAAAAGCATCAATATTTGGGCTGAGATAGGAGTAATATTCCTGCTGTTCAGCCTGGGGCTTGAATTTAGCTTTAAAAAACTGGCGAGGGTGGGAGGCTCTGCCACCATTACGGCCCTGGTAGAAGTAGCATTTATGTTGGTTGCCGGATACTTTTCGGGCAAACTGATGGGCTGGAGCACCATGGACAGTATTTTCCTGGGCGGTATCCTGTCAATTTCTTCTACCACCATTATTATCCGGGCATTTGAAGAAACCGGTATCAAGCATAAAAAATTCATCGGGCTTGTTTTCGGGGTATTGATTATTGAAGATTTGGTTGCCATTTTATTGCTGGTACTGCTCTCTACCGTGGCGGTTACCCGGCAGTTTGGCGGTATGGAAATGATGGGCTCAGTAATAAAGCTTGGCTTCTTCCTGGTACTGTGGTTCCTGGCGGGCATATTTATCATTCCTACGTTCCTGAAACGTATCCGCAAATTGCTGAGCGACGAGATAATGCTGATAGTATCACTGGCGCTGTGCCTGGGCATGGTGCTGCTGGCTACGAATGTGGGATTTTCTCCTGCCCTGGGTGCATTTATAATGGGCTCGTTGCTGGCAGAAACCGTGCATGCGGAACGCATTGAGCACCTTACCAAATCAGTAAAAGATTTATTCGGGGCCATATTTTTTGTTTCGGTGGGCATGCTTATAGACCCCAATGTACTGGTAGAGTATGCAGGCCCTATCGCCATTATAACGGTGGTTACGGTTGTTGGCAAGTTTATCAGTTCGGGATTGGGAGCTTTAGTATCCGGCCAATCGCTGCAGGTTTCTGTGCAAACCGGTATGAGCCTTTCACAAATCGGCGAATTCTCATTTATCATAGCTTCACTGGGGCTTTCCCTAAACGTTACCGGGGAGTTTCTATACCCCATCGCCGTTGCAGTTTCGGTTCTCACTACATTTACCACCCCCTACCTGATAAAATTCTCGGACTCATTTTCTGGCAGGGTTGCACGCAGCCTGCCGGAAAAGCTAAGACAACGGCTGGACCGGGGCGCCGCAAAATTGCCCGCCCACCCCGCTGATGAACGGTGGAAAAGAATCCTGGAATCCATGGTTATCAGCACAGTGGTAAACTCTGTTATCATTATCACCATTGTAGTGCTGGTGTACAGGTATGTAACCCCGTGGGTAAGGGATGATGCCTGGGCATCCACTCTAACCGCCATAGTAACCATCACCATTATTGCCCCTTTTATATGGGCTTTGGCCTTCAGGCGTTTCGACAAGGAGGGCACTACCAGTATATGGTTCAGGGAAATAATGGGCGGACAAACCACCATTTTACAGCTGGTAAGGATAAGTATGGCCGTTTTTTACATCGCTATATTATTGGTCCCCCTATTCAGAACGCCTGTTGCTATAGCTGTTGCCTTGGGCTTTTCAGCAATACTGATGCTGTTTTCTAAACGTATACAGCAATTGTATCAACGTATTGAAGTAAGGTTCCTTTCCAACCTGAACGAAAGAGAGCAAAACAGGGTGCTGGCGCCGTGGGATGCCCACCTTACCGAGTTTATGCTGCCTGCTGAATCCACCTGTGTGGGAAAAACCCTGCAGGAACTGCAACTGCGCGAAAAATTTGAAATAAACATTGCCGGTATACAGCGGGGGCACAAAAATATTACCGTTCCACACCGAAATGAGCGGCTGTTCCCCAACGATAAGCTGTTTGTCATCGGTACTGATGAGCAATTGCGAAACTTTAAACTGTTTTTGGGGACTGAAATGCCCGAGCAAAACGACCTGCCCCTGAGCCAGGAAGTGTCTCTCCAGTATATGATTATTGACGGCGATTCTCCCTTGCAAAACCAAACCGTCCGTGAATCAGGCATCCGTGAAAAAACCGACGGACTGGTAGTTGGCGTTGAGCGAAAATCAGAACGTATACTCAACCCTGAATCTTCATTTATTTTTGAATTTGGTGATATCATATGGATTGTAGGCGACCCTAAAAAGATCCAGCGGTTTAAGGAGAATCCATTTTTTGAGGAAGAAGATTAAAAAAAATCTTGCCCAAAATCAGAATTTACCAATTACAGGTAGATGGCTAACCGTAGTTTAAGATGAGAAGAATGTAAGACTATGCTGAAATGATGTAACATGCGGGCAAAATACCGGCAAACCATTGGGGCAGTGGTAACAAGCTTTTTTGGAAATGCGGTATCAGGATATAAAACTGAAACTATACAGCTTGCGACAGGGAACTGGAAGACCCTTTTGGCCGAATCTGTCCAAACCGTTGGTGCTCTAGTAACAAGTTATTTGAAAAATATGACATGAAAGGATTAGCTGTAACCAAAAGCTTGCAGCCGTAAACTGAAAGACCCTTTTGGTCGAATCTGCCCAAACCGTTGGCGCTCTAGTAACAAGTTATTTGAAAAATATGACATAAAAGGATTAGCTGACCAAAAGCTTGCAGCCGTAAACTGAAAGACCTTTTGGTCCAATCTGCCCGAACCGTTGGTGTTCTAGTAACAAACTATTTAAAAAATATGACATGAAAGGATTAGCTGTAACAATAAACTTGCGGCCGCAGACTGAAAGACCCTTTTGGTCCAATCTGCCCGAACCGTTGGCATTCTAGTAACAAGCTATTTGAAAAATGTGATATGAAGATGTAAACTGTAACTAAAAGCTTGCGGACTGAAATTGAAAGACCCTTTTGGCCAAATCTGTCCAAACCGTTGGTGATCTAGTAACAAACTATTTAAAAAATACGATAGGAAGATGCTAACTGAAACTAAAAGCTTGCGGACTGAAATTGAAAGACCCTTTTGGCCAAATCTGTCCAAACCGTTGGTGATCTAGTAACATCAACTTCTAAAAAAGCTGTTGGCTATTCGCCTTTGGCCTTTCGCTCGTGGCTAAAAGCAAAAGGCCAAAAGCCAATGGCTAAATTGATAGAACCCTTGCAACTGTAGTAACAAAAGTAACACAGTAACTACAATACCTTATTTTGCGCCTTGTGTTGTAATTTTGCAATATGAATACCTTTTCGCCCCAATCAAAAGTGTGGGTATACCAAAGCGACCGTTTTTTTACTGAGGCTGAAGTGGCTGACCTTACAGACGCTTTGCAACGGTTTGCCAGCCAATGGACGGCCCACAGCCACCAGTTACAAGCTGCGGGCGAGGTGAGATATAACCGTTTTATTGTACTGATGGTGGATGAAACCCAGGCCTCTGCCAGCGGCTGCTCCATTGATTCCTCCGTCCATTTTTTAAAAGGCATTGAAAAACACACGGGCGTGAGCTTGTTTGACCGCCAGCAGATTGCTTACCGCAAAGGGAATGAGATAAAAACAGTGCCAATGCAGGAACTTGCAGCTGCGCTGGAAAGCGGGGAGTTAACCCCGGAAACTATAGTGTTTAACAATACCGTTACCACAAAGGCCCAGCTGGAAGCTAACTGGGAAATGCCCCTGCAAGCTACCTGGATGAACCGC
>DASPJH010000493.1:0-3314 GCA_035628715.1 Bacteroidia bacterium | reverse complement strand
ACTGTCTGCGCAAATCCAGAAACTCACGGTTCGTAGTTATTACAAGTCCCCTGTCTTCCATCCGGGTTTCCAGGCGGTCTACAGCAGCTTTCGAGGCCTCGTAAGCCATCATTTCCTTGTAGTACTCGTTCTTTATCTCCTCGTTACTGGCAGCAATGTATTTAGCCTGTTCGTAATAGTTAATGATGCGGTTCTCCACACCAAATGTTTTCAGCCGTTCTTCAGCAGCCCTTAAATCTTCCAGGGCACGGCGCAGTTGTTCTTCAAAGTATTTTACTACGTTAGAGGTTTCTGCTCCCTTCACGCCCCTGTAACGTTTCTGCGCAGCTTCCAGTAAAAACTTCAGGGTATGCATAGTTACTCCCGGGTCGCTGGAACGGAAATTCATTTCCAGCATGTCGCTGGAACCTTTTCTGTTCACTGTCAGCCGGTTGGTAATGCTTGAAACCGAGTAGTGAACATTGTCCCGGTGTATCTTATTCAACAGGTTAGCAACAACATTTTCACTGCTGGAAATACGCATCCGGTAAATACGGGCGTAGGTTGAATCAAAATTACCAGGCACCACAAGTTGCTTTTTTTCCTCAGGTTTAATAAGATTATTAATGCGCTGGAAACTCTTTTCGCTTAAGACAGTAGGGTCAGGGTTTTTCAGCATCAGGTGCTGGGTAAGCAGTTTCATCGCTACGTCTTCAATGGTTTCGCGCGATTTAACCGTGTTAATTAGGTTGTCAAACGAGTTGTTTACGGCAAAGTAATCAATTCGTGGGGCATCAATCTCTGTAATGTCATAACCTGAGGCTATACCCGTGTACATTATGGTAGATGAAACATATTCCCGCTCCATATTTTTGGTCAGGTATATCACCAGCCCTGCTATCATTGAAGGGAAGATAACAAGCCAGGGCAGTTTCTTTATTACAAGCCTTATAAATCCAAGCAGCGTCATTCTTTACTTCTTCTCCGTCGGTTTTGTCGTTGCAGTTTGTTTTTTAAGGTATTTCATTTCCACACCCACCAGTGTTTCAAAGTCTAGGAAAGCGGCAAGAAAAGCTGCCCTTTCCGATTCCAGGTTTATCTGGGCAATGGTATAAATATTACTCAGCCTTGAGTATTCGGTAGCATCAATTTTACCCTGCTGCATTTCATTTTCGGCCACTTTAAAAGATAAGTAGGCAATGTTGGCATCGGCAGTACGGATGCGCATTTTACGCTGGGCCTCTATCATATCCACATATGCTCTTTGAATTTCGCGGCGCAGCAGCCGTTTCATTTCTTCAATCTGGTACTGTGCTGAAACATACTCTTCTCTAAGCGATTTATTTTTGCGGTGCTGGCCAAACAGGCTAAGCACTGAAACGGATACGTTAACACCCACCCTGTAACCATTGGCAATTTGGAGGTTATCTGTAGAACCAGCTGTATTTGCAACCAAAACGCTTTGGTCACCGTAAGAGTAATTATAAAATCCGCTTACACCCTGCAACCATAAAAAGCGGGTATAGCGGTAGTTATAATATTTGGATGTGGCATTATGCTCGTAAACCTTAACCGAGGGAGAGTTGGTATAGGCAATTTCAAAAATGGTGTCAAGCGGTAGCAACTGTTCCGATATATCCAGATCAGCATTAAATATTAACGTATCCCTTTTAATGGTATCAGCAGGCGGGAAGGTAAAGTTTGAGTTCTCAACCGGCTTTTGGGCAATAGCAAACCCGCCGGCAAATATTCCTATGAAAACTAATATAAATTTATACATTTTAAAAAAGTCAGCCTTTCGCATGCCGTATCCCAATTTTTAAACGGATTCAAAAGCGAAACAATGCCCGAAATAACTATTTTAGCCCCTGAACATATTAACAATAATCACCGGAAACATTGGATGCGTATACTGTAAAGGACAGAGATTTTGTAATCATAGGGCTTCAGCCCTGGGATACAACAATCGGCAGCAATTGCAAAAACATTGCCATAGAACTAAGCCGGAACAACCGTGTTTTGTATGTAAACTATGCGCTGGACCGCAAAACCCTAAGGGACAAAAAGAACGATCCCCAGGTACACCACCGGTTGGCGGTAAAAGCCGGTAAAGAGCCGCAATTGCAAAAGGTAGGCGAAAGCATATGGCAGTTTTTTCCAAAGTCCACCATCGAGTCTATAAATGTGCTGCCCGACGGGTTTATATTTGATTTTTTCAACAAGCGGAACAACCGCAAACTGGCAGCCGAGATACAGGATGCTATACACCGGCTGGGCTTTAAAAATTACATACTGTTTAACGACAGCGACATGTTCCGCGGGTTTTACCTGAAGGAAATGTTAAACCCGGCCCTGTATATTTATTACTCGCGGGATAACCTGCTGGCGGTAGATTACTGGAAAAAACACGGGCTTAGGCTGGAGCCCGCCCTGATGAAAAAGGCTGATTTAGTTACCGCTAATTCCGTATACCTGGCACGGGTGGCAGAAAAGCACAACCCTAAATCGTATTACATTGGGCAAGGCTGTGAAACCGACCAGTTCAGCAGGGATATTAATTACCCCGAACCAAAGGATATAAAGAATGTTGCGCAGCCACGTGTCGGGTATATTGGCGCACTTTATGGCCTGCGCCTGGATATTAACCTGCTGGAACAAATTGCCCGGCAACGCCCGCAATGGCAATTGATACTCGTGGGGCCTGAAGATGACGCGTTTAAAAACTCAGGTTTGCATAAAATGCCTAACGTGCATTTTACCGGCCCTAAAAAGCCTTCTGAATTGCCAGCCTACCTCAACTATTTTGATGTAGCCATAAACCCCCAGTTATTAAATGAAGTTACCATTGGCAATTATCCGCGTAAAATTGATGAATACCTGGCAATGGGTAAACCTGCGGTAGCTACCAAAACCATTGCTATGGAAATATTTGATGGTTATGTGTATTTAGCCGAAAATACAGCTGACTATTTAGCTATGATAGAAAAAGCCCTTGCTGAAAACGACCCTGCACTTGAACAAAGACGGGTGGAATACGCCCAATCACATACCTGGGAAAATTCTGTGAAAGAGTTATACAGGCATATTGTTGCCTCAGGAAGGTAGTTTGCACAAAGAGGAAATATAGGTTGGTTGTGGGTGCTTGCCTGCCCCGCAGCTAAAGCAACGGGTTACTGAATTAGGTGCTGTAATTCCTGATTATTATATAAATAGTCATAGTCATCAATTTTCATGAATGGCTGGAAAAGTTGCCGGTGTTTAGCCGCAGGTATTCAGTAACCCTGTGGCTTTAGCCCGGGGGTTGTCAGCAACCATAACGGTTTAAACCAAAAAAA
>DASPJH010000492.1:0-2329 GCA_035628715.1 Bacteroidia bacterium | reverse complement strand
TTTTCATCCTATACCACCGTGGCGGGAGGAAACGGAAATACGAACTTCGCCCAGGAAAATATTTGCAATAACAGTACACAAACCTATTGCAATGAATTTAAATTCAGCGATGCCGATACAACAGATACCCTGTATTTTAATTACCGGTACAGCCTCACCAATATAACTTTTACTAATATTGGTTCCGCCACTAAACCAATTATTAAAGTTTGTTATACGCCAACGTTAGCAGAGCTTTCAACGGGAAAACCATTAAATTTTAAAATAGAAGTGAACGATGGCAAATGTCCCCTGCCCGGTACCAGCGAGCTGGTGTTTACTTATAAGGTTTTAGCCCCTCTGCCTGATAGTTTTGCTATTGATAAAAGTTTAACCTGCCGCGATATCACCCTGAAAGCAATTAATAATTCATCGCTGCCAACATCAAAATTCAGGATGGGATGGGATATTAAGAACGAACGGGACGCTTTGCCAAAATACTATAATGGAGATTCCATAACTGCAAAACTTGATTCAGGCTGGAATAAAATAAAACTATTTGCCCAGGATAGGAATTTTGGCGGCGCCAGCCAGCCATATTGTGATAGAAGAATTTACGAAGACTCGGTTTATATTGATCCCATACTGCATATTGAAATAAATGCAGGCCCTGATACGACGCTTTGCAACGACCCGGTACTTCCGCTAAATCCGGCTGTATCCCGCGGAACAGCCCCGTTTACTTACCAATGGGAAGATAACAGCACTTCGCTGCCAAGGGTATTTAACGCCACCCGTAAAAACGACACCCTGCAGGTAACAGTTACAGACAGTAATAACTGCCGCGCCCTGGATACCGTTTTTGTTAATTATTTTAATCCGCGGGTTACAATAACCGGAGATACTGCCAATTGTATCAACAGCACCATTATACTGAATGCCGGGTTATCAGGAATTACCAGCCCCTACCATTTTGAGTGGGTTGGTTTTAACGCCCTTACGGTTACTATTAAACCGGCACTTTCAGCCACCACCAAATATGATTTTACCCTTACCGATGGCTCGGGCTGCGTTGTGCAGGCCAGCCGCACGGTAACCGCTTATGACCCGAAGGTTGTTCCCTCCCATATTGCTTCTGTTTGCAATAAAGACTCCATTCATTTTACCGCCAGCACCGCGGGGGGAATGGCCCCTCATACAGTGAGCTGGCCGACATTCTCGCAGACAGGTGCTTCGGTGGGCATAAAAGCGGATTCGGCTGGAATTATTAACTATACTGTTATTGTAACCGATGCCTTTGGTTGCACCAGCCAGGAAACAGGCACGGTAACCGTGCATGAACTGCCAGTTTTAATCCCGGTTTACCCTATGCAGGTATGTGCGGGCGATTCTATTAGTTTATCCGCCTCTATAAACGGCGGACAGGCCCCCTATTCAATAAACTGGTCGCCATTCGGGTTACCGGGCTCATCAGTAAAAGTATCCGCTCCAGTCGCCGGCCCGGTTAACTTTACCACGGAGGTAACGGATTCTAACGGCTGTAAAACCAGCGAAACAGGACAGGTAACCGTTAACGCCCTGCCTGTAGTAATAGCTGCTTCTCCCGGTATTATCTGCCAGTCTGCACAAAGGGTAAGCCTCGCTTCCTTTGGTACCCCTGCAGGCGGAGTATGGACGGGTATGAATATCGCAGGAGACAGCCTGAGCACAGCGGATACCGGCCTGCATGCACTCCACTATGGTTATACGGACGCTACAACGGGCTGCACCAACAACGACACAACCGCTGCTTATGTGGAGCTGCAACCTGTTGCGGGTTTTTCAGCAGACTCCATGAAAGGCCCGGTAAGCTATGTGTTCAATTTCACCAATACTTCCACTAAAGCTATTTATAACACCACCCACTGGGATTTTGGCGACCCTGCTTCGGGTACTGCTAATACAGCAGCTACAGTGAATGCCGCTCATACATTTTCCGACTCAGGCACCTATACCGTGCGGCTTATAATTTCAGGAGGCATTTGCGACCCTGATACTGAAATACAGGTTATTACCGTATACCGACCGTCTACCACAAGCGTTAAAGAAAAAGCGGGCGTAACAGCAAAAATGTATCCCAACCCTGCCCGGCAGGAGTTTACTGTTGAAGGTGAAAATATTTCGGGCATACGAGTAACCGACCTTCAAGGAAGGGAAATTAAAGCCTCCGTAACACCGTTGGATAAACTTCGCCATAATGTACGAATGGACGGTGTTTCACCCGGTATGTACCTGGTTCAGATTATCTACTCAGACCAGTTGGTTTTTGTATATAACCTGGTGGTTACGTATTAAATTTTAGAAGTGCGGG
>DASPJH010000491.1:0-12182 GCA_035628715.1 Bacteroidia bacterium | reverse complement strand
GGTGTTCCGTAAGTATAAAGACCGTATTGGCGAGATAGTAACCGGCGAAGTATACCAGATATGGAAGAAAGAAATAATGGTGCTGGATGACGATGGCAATGAGCTGTTGCTTCCCAAAACCGAAATGATACCTTCAGACTTTTACAAAAAAGGCGAAACCCTGCGTTGCATTGTTAAAAGTGTGGAAATGCTGAACGGTAACCCTAAAATCATCCTTTCCCGCACGGCCCCTGAATTTTTGGAGCGCCTGTTTGAAATGGAGGTTCCTGAAATTCTGGACGGTCTTATCACTATTAAGAAAATAGTTCGTGAGCCCGGTGAACGCGCCAAAGTAGCTGTTGAAAGCTATGATGACCGTATTGACCCTGTTGGCGCCTGCGTGGGTATGAAAGGCTCGCGTATCCATGGTATTGTACGTGAATTGCGGAACGAAAATATTGACGTAATTAACTACACTGCTAATCTGCCCTTGTACATACAGCGTGCGCTAAGCCCGGCTAAAATCTCTTCTATTAAAGTAGATGAAGACAAGAAGCGGGTGGCGGTATTCCTGAAACCCGACCAGGTATCCCTGGCCATTGGTAAAGGCGGGCATAATATTAAACTGGCTGGTAAACTTACCGGGTATGAGATTGACGTTTACCGTGAAAGTGAAGATGAAAACATTGAGGAGGATATTGACCTTGATGAATTTACCGATGAGATTGACAGCTGGATTATTGACGAATTGAAAGGTATTGGGTGCGATACTGCCAAGAGTGTGCTGAACATTCCGGATGCAGAGCTGGTGCGGCGCACAGAACTTGAAGAAGAAACAATTGCAGAAATAAAGCAGATTTTGAAAGCCGAGTTTGAATAAAAACTGACAAGCGGCGGTTTTTCGAGGTTTGCTTAGTATTTTTGCTGAACATACATTAAATGACGGAAGAAACAAAATTATATCGTCTTAGTAAGGTTGCTACAGAACTTGGCGTGGGTATACAAACCATTGCCGAGGAGCTGAACAAAAAGGGGTTTGATGTTATATCAAACCCTAATAGCAAGATTACGGACGAAATGTATTCAGTGCTTACCAAAACCTTTAAATCCGATAAGGAAGCGAAGGAGGAAGCAAAATCGCTGGAGCGCGCTAAAAAAGAAGCAGCGGTTACACCAGCGGTTAAAACTACTAAAGAGCCCGAACCCGAAGAGGACGATGATGTTATTATCATCAACAATATACCTGTAACCCCGCCACCGGCACCTCCCAAAGCGGAAAAACCGGCAGAGGAGGTTAAAAAACCTGAGCCGGAACCAGAAAAAACTGTTGTTCCCGAGGAAAAAATACCTGAGGTGGAAGCACCTGCTCCCAAACCCGTTGAGAGGAAAGTAAACCTTGCGGGGCCGAAAGTGGTTGATAAAATCAACCTTGACGAGCTGAAAAAGAAACCGGCTTCTAAAAAAGAAGCTCCTAAGAAAGAGGAGGTAAAAGAAAAGCCCGTTGAGCCAGTTGCTGAAAAACCTGTTAAGCCGGTTGAGCAACCAGTTGTTCCCGAGGTAGAAGAAAAGCAGCCTGAACCCGTTAAGCAACCTGAGATAAAGCCAGAGGTTGTTGAAGAGATAACTGCCGAAGAGAAATCCAAACCGGCAGAAATCATAAAGCCCCGTATGGAGAAGCTTCAGGGCTTAACTGTCCTGGGCAAAATAAACCTTCCAACAGAAGACCAGCGGAAAAAGCCAGTGGCCTCCTCTGACGGGAACGAAAAAACCAAGAAAAAGCGTAAACGCAAGGTTAACACCCCCATTAGCAGCGATAACCCGGATGTTGCCAAGCAATTTAACCGGGATGCCAAGCCGGGTGACCGTAAACCGGGCATGGGAGGTCCTTCAGACCGCAACAGGCCTCGCCACGGTACAGGAAGAGACGAACCCCGCAAGGAAATTACCGATAAAGAAGTACAGGATAAGCTACGCCAAACGCTTGCCCGCCTTAACCCGGGAGGTCCTAAAGGATCCGGTGGAAGCGGCGGACAGCGCTATAAAATGCGTAAACAAAAACGCGACCTTCACGCTCAAAACCGTGAGGATGCGTTGCTGGAGCAGGAAAAAGAAGCCAATATACTGAAGGTAACCGAGTTTGTTACAGCCAATGAGCTGGCCAAACTGATGAATATTTCTGTGAACCAGGTTATCACTACCTGTTTTTCGCTGGGCATGATGGTATCCATCAACCAGCGCCTGGATGCAGAAACCATTACCATTGTTGCCGACGAGTTTGGCTTTGATGTTCAGTTCGTAGGAGCCGATTTACAGGAAACTATTGTGGAAGAAACGGACAAGCCCGAAGACTTGTTGCCCCGTCCTCCTATTGTTACTGTAATGGGTCACGTTGACCACGGTAAAACCTCGCTGCTGGATTATGTACGCGATGCCAACATTGTAGCCGGTGAAGCGGGAGGTATTACCCAGCACATTGGTGCCTATGAGGTGACACTGAAAGACGGCAGGCAGATTACCTTCCTGGATACTCCCGGTCACGAAGCGTTTACCGCTATGCGTGCACGGGGTGCCAAGCTAACGGATATTGCCATTATAGTAATTGCGGCTGACGATAGCGTGATGCCACAAACCCGTGAAGCCATCAGCCACGCACAAGCCGCTAATGTGCCTATGGTGTTTGCCTTCAATAAAATTGATAAAGAAGGCGCCAATGCTGACAGGGTCCGCGAACAGCTTTCTGCCATGAATATCCTGGTGGAAGAATGGGGCGGTAAATTCCAGACGCAGGAAATATCTGCCAAAAAGGGCCTGAATATAGACCTGCTGCTGGACAAAGTATTGCTGGAGGCAGAGATACTTGACCTGAAAGCCAACCCCAATAAACGCGCTAAGGGCGCAGTTATAGAAGCCCGTATGGATAAAGGCCGCGGTATTGTGGCCACCATAATGGTGCAGGAGGGAACCCTGAGAATAGGCGACCCACTGGTATCGGGCGCTATATTTGGCCGTATCAAAGCCATGTTTAATGAGCGCGGCCAAAAGGTGGAAAAAGCGGGCCCTTCAACACCGGTTTCGGTGCTGGGTTTTGCAGCTACACCACAGGCTGGTGAAAACTTCAACGTTATGTCTTCAGAGGCGGAAGCTAAGGAAATTGCTACCAAGCGTACCCAGCTTATACGTGAGCAAGGCCTCAGGACCAAGAAACACATTACCCTTGATGAAATTGGCCGCCGACTTGCCATTGGCAACTTTAAAGAGCTTAATGTCATCGTTAAGGCCGACGTAGATGGTTCATCAGAAGCTCTTGCGGACTCATTGCTGAAACTTTCTACGCAGGAAGTCCAGGTTAACGTTATACACAAAGGCGTGGGCCAGATATCGGAAAGCGACGTATTGCTGGCTACCGCTTCTGACGCCATTATTATCGGCTTCCAGGTGCGACCAAGCGCGCAGGCTAAGAAGCTGGCCGAGCAGGAGGACATCGAAATTAAACTGTACTCCATTATCTACAGCGCTATTGACGAAATCAAAGCCGCCATGGAAGGCCTGCTGGAGCCCAAAATGGAAGAAAAGATCATCTGCAACGTGGACGTGCGCGAGGTGTTCAGAATCTCCAAGGTGGGAACCATTGCAGGGTGTATGGTTACCGATGGTAAAATTACCCGCAATACCCGCATCCGCATAATTCGCGACGGTGTAGTTATTCATACCGGCGAGATAAGCGCCCTGAAACGCTATAAGGACGATGTGAAGGAAGTGGCCACCGGCTACGAGTGCGGTATCAGCATTAAAAACTTCAATGATATACAGGTAGGCGATACCATCGAAGGTTTCGAAGAGGTGGAAGTGAAACGTAAGCTTTAAGCCTTTCTGTAAGGTAATGCAACCCGGTGATAATTAAGTTATTACCGGGTTTTTTTTATGATTTGTTACCCTCTTTCTCAAATTATTCAAAGAACGTTTTACTGGGACGGCAATTTTGTTACACGTGTTACGCTGTTACGACCTCCCTCAAACCCAATAGCAGAAAGCCTTTCAGCAGTAACGGGGCTGTCTCAAAAGTGTAGACAGTCCCTTTTTTTGTTAATTATTTTGGTGATAAAAAGCAGTAGGGGCATGTATTAGCGTTGCATTACAGTTGTTAATTTGCAGTATGTCAGATAAGCAAAAAGTTGTTTTCAAGGAATATAGCTCCCAGCAATCACTTTTGCTTCCGCCTAATCTTGAGGAATTAATCCAGGAAAACCATCCTGTAAAAACCGTCTCTGAGATTATTGACCGGATAAACCTGGAAGGGTTAGTAAAGAACTACAAAGGCGGCGGCAGTTCGGCTTACCATCCCCGGATGCTGTTAAAAGTGCTGGTTTACGGGTACCTGTGCAACAGTTTTTCGAGCCGTAAACTGGAAGCAGCTATCAAAGAGAATATACATTTTATGTGGCTTACGGGTATGAGCAGGCCCGATCATAATACCATTAACCGTTTTCGTTGTCACCGTTTAAAAGAAGAGTTAAAAATCATCTTTACCCAGATAGTTTTATTGCTTGAGGAGGCAGGCCATGTAAGCCTTCAGACAGCCTTTGTTGACGGCACTAAAATCGAAGCTAATGCCAACCGTTACACTTTTGTATGGGGCAAAGCGATAAAGAAAAATAAAGAGCGGATAGAGCAGCAACTGGAAGAGTTGTGGAACTATACCCAGCAGGTAGCCGCCGAAGAATTGAAAGATAAAGAGCCGGTTGACTTTGATGAGCTAAATAAAAAAAAAGTAACCACGGTTCTGGAAAGCATAGGCCAGGCGCTTGAAAACAAGGAAGTCCCTTCAAAAATCCGCCAGAAGATTAGCTATGCAAAAAGAAACTGGCCGGATAAGCTGGAAAAGTACGCTGAGCAGGAACAGATAATGGCCGGACGCAATAGCTTCTCCAAAACCGACCCGGATGCCACCTTTATGCGGATGAAGGAAGACCATATGAAAAACGGACAGCTAAAACCCGCTTATAATCTACAGATCAGCACGCACAACCAGTTTATCATCCACTACACCCTCCATTACAATCCCACCGATACCAAAACCCTTGAGCCGCATATCCAAAGCTTTAAGCAACTGTATGGAAAAGTACCTGAAGAACTGGTAGCCGATGCAGGTTACGGTTCGGAGCAGAACTATTTAATACTGGAAAAAGAGAACATTACTCCTTATGTAAAATATAACTACTTCGATAAGGACCGTAAGTCTAAAAATAAACTCAACCCTGTTACCACCTCCGCTTCCAATCCGCAATTAGCAGCCTTACGAACACAGGCTCATGCGCTGTTAACCAGTGAGCGGGGAGTTCAACTGCGAAAAAGGCGATGTCATGATACAGAAACCGTCTTTGCCCAGATAAAACACAATAAAGGCTTCAAACGATTTAACCTCAGAGGAAAAGACAAGGTCGAAATAGAAACCGGATTGCTTGCCATTGCCCATAATCTGAAAAAATGGGCTGTTTAGTTCTTAAAACACACTCTTTTTTAATAAAAATACCCTCTACCATCCTCAACAAATCCCATTACCAGTTCCCTCAATATAAAATCACATTTTTTTGAACGCAAACAAAAAATAAAAGGGGCTGCCTTTTGAGACAGCCCCTTAAAATTTTGAACCCCACCAGCAACTTTACAAATGTGCCTTAGTCCTAAAATCCTTTTCATTCTTGCACATCTTTAGTTCAGCCAAGCCCCTAAATCCCACTTCGGCAAGCTCAGTGCAGGCTCTGAAGGGGACCCTTGCCAGGTAGCTATCCTAAATGTTTGCCGACTTTCATAACAGGTTGTCTGCCTAAAAGCCCCTTTAGGGGTTGGGGTAAAATGCTGTTACGACTGTTACGGCCAGTTTTGTGGACACGCTGAGCTCGGATACATTATTTGGTCACCAATTACCGTTGTCCGTCAGGTTGAACTCCTACGGAGCTCAGGGAACCAGTGTACCAAGCGTTTCTACAAAGGTGTAATTCCTACGGAATTTCGCTGCCGTAGGTGGCAAACCTTTGTAGAAAAGCATTCCCTCTAAACTAAGCTCCGTAGGAGCTTAACTCCCATAACACTTTTGCACCCTTTTGAGAGTTGTGATGCTGAAACAAGTTCAGCATTGGCTATCGTCGGGGGGGCCGGTCTTTCATCATTGCCTGATAACTGCGGGAAGTGTATAAAACGCAGCCATCCTTCCTGCCTGCCGCCTGTCCGAAGGTATAATAAAGGCGGATTTTATATCCGGGGAAATGCCACCTGGTTCAGACATTTTGTTACACGTGTTACGCTGTTACGACTTCCTGCAACCCCAACAACCACCTGCCTTCCAGCCGTAACACCCCTAGCGAGGGTTCAAAATTTTGAACCCCTACCAGCAACTTTACAAATCCACTTTAGTCCTAAATTCATTTTATTCTTTTACATCTTTAGTTCAACCAAACCCCTAAATCCCACTTCGGCAAGCTCAGTGCAGGCTCTGAAGGGGACTTTCGCCAGGTGGCTAACCCTAAATGTTTACCGACTTTATAACAGGTTGTCTGCCTAAAAGCCCCTTTAGGGGTTTGGGGTAAAATGCTGTTACGCTGTTACGACCTCCTTCAAACCCAACAACCGCCTGCCTTTCAGCCGTAACACACCCAAGTAGGGGTTTAAAATTTTGAACCCCTACCAGCAACTTTACAAATGTACCTTAGTCCTAAAATCCTTTTCATTCTTGTATATCTTTAGTTCAGCCAAGCCCCTAAATCCCACTTCGGCAAGCTCAGTGCAGGCTCTGAAGGGGACTTTTGCCAGGTAGCTACCCTAAATGTTTACCGACTTTCATAACAGGTTGTCTGCCTAAAAGCCCCTTTAGGGGTTTGGGGTAAAATGCTGTTACGCTGTTACAACCTCCTTCAAACCCAACAACCGCCTCCCTTTTAGCCGTAACACACCCTGCTAAATCCCGTAACAGCACCCTAAATCTTCTGGTAACCGTAATTGATAGGCATGGTATTACTCTGGTTGGTTGGAGAGTAATTGGAAAAAGAGGATTTTGTTCCCCTTTTAATCAAATTTTTTTCTCGCAAAGGCGGAAAGGCCGTAAAGAAAGTTTTCTTCACGGAGGACACAAAAATCCGCATGACCGAAACAAACAGACGATAGTCATCCCGGACTTGTTCCGGGATCTCAACTGTATTAAGTCGAGTTACAAACGGGTTGCGAGTTGAGACGCTGAAACAAGTTCAGGGTGACTAAAGGCTCCAGAGCCAGTTTTTGGGGGATTCAACCCTACTGCTTAACAGCACAAAAAAGCCCCACCGTTTTACCAGTGGGGCCCGCTTTGTAGAATTCCTAATCAATATTTTTATACCGCCCTGCGTTTAAACTCCAGCACTTTGCCGGGTGTAGTTGTAGGGTTCGCCTGTTCGGCTTCGGCAATCATGCTTTTCAGCAGCTCGCGCACCTTATCGCTGTTGCGTATACGCATACGGGCCTTGCTGTCCTGCGTGCCCACCTTAATGGTGTAAGCATACTCAGGCATTATCGCAAACATATCCTCGTCGGTTTTATCATCGCCCACGGCCATAATAAAATCCCATGGTTTCTGGCTTAGCCATTTATAAGCAGCGCTGCCCTTGTCTATTCCCGGCAGGCGAATTTCCACCACCTTATTGCCGTCCAGTATATTCAGGTTTAACTGCGAGCAAATAGGCGATAATGCGCTTATCAGTTGGGGGGCGCGTATCTCGGCCAGCCAGCTATCGGTGCGGCGGTAATGAAATGCCAGCGAAAATGGCTTCTCTTCAATAAAGGCCCCGGGCGTACGTTCCACATAATTTTCAATCATGGGGTACACATCTTCCTTCCAGGCGCTGCTCAGCTCACGCACCTGTTTCCAGTCACCGTGCTCCTTGTGCCATATACCGTGTTCAGCTACCAGCTCAACTCCTAAATGGCCAAACCATTCTTCCATAGTAAAATGGTCGCGGCCGCTTAGTACTACAACAGTGGCATGCCTGCTCAGCTGTTTCAGCAAATCGCGCAGTTCGCCATCGGGCACAGCATCGCGGGGGTTGTCGCAAAATCCGCGCAACGTACCGTCATAATCCAGCACCACCAGCCTGTCCTCACTTTCTGCAAAAGCTTCTGAAATTTCAGTGGTTTCTTTTCCGTTAATAATTTTTTTCTCGTTGTGCTGCGCCTTCTGGTAGATAGATACCAGCTCAGTGGTGAAATCAGCGCCCCATTTTTCAACAGAGTTAATGCGCACCTGGCGTTGCAGCCTTTTCATGCGCGTTGTTTGTTCTTCCGCGCTCATGTTAATCGCGGTTTGTAAAGCTTCTGCCATAGCATCCTTATCGTTAGGGTTAATCCTTATTGCCCCGTCCAGCTCAATAGCCGATCCGGCCATTTCGCTTAAAATCAGCACCCCGTTGTCAACAGTTTTACTGGCTATGTATTCTTTCGAAACCAGGTTCATACCATCGCGCAAAGGGGTTACCAGGCCTATGTCGGCCAGGTTATATAATGCCACCAGCTGTTCAAAGGGAACCGACCGGTAGAAATAATGTACGGGTGTCCAGATAAGGGTGCTATGTCGTCCGTTAATATTCCCCACCATTTCATCCACTTCCACTTTAAGGTTGCGGTACTGGTTTACATCGTCCCTTGAAGGGACGGTGAGCATTATGAGCGAAACTTTTTCTTTCAGCTCGGGGTAACGGGTAAGAAGTATATCAAAAGCCTCCAGGCGGTTTAAAATGCCTTTGGTGTAATCAAGTCTGTCTACGGAAAGCACCAGTTTTACATTACCAAACCGTTTTTTAAACACATTCACTTGTTCGGTAACTTCTTTGCTGGCGGCGGCTTCATTAAATTTATGATAGCTGATGCCCATTGGGAAAGCATCGGTATACGACTGGCGGCCCTCGATATTAATGGCGCCCAGCCTGCTTTCATAGCCCAGCACGCGGTAAACGGTGCTGATAAAATGCCGCATATATTCAAACGTGTGAAACCCTACTAAATCAGCACCCAGCATGCCGTTAAGCAATTCTTTGCGCCAGGGCAGGGTACGGAATAATTCGTAAGATGCGAACGGTATGTGTAGAAAAAACCCAATGGGGTTGCGGTTGCCAAGTTTTTCCCTCAGCATACCGGGCAACAGCATCAGGTGGTAGTCCTGCACCCATATTATGTCGCCTTCGTTGGCAACTTCAACAACTTTGTCGCAAAATTTCTGGTTTACCTCTTTGTACTTTTCCCAATGTTCGTTGTTGTAGCGGGTAAACTCCATAAAGTAGTGCATCAGCGGCCACAGTGTTTCATTGCTGAAACCTTTGTAGTACGCATCCACTTCTTTTTCGGTAAGAAATACAGAATGGTACGATTTATCCATCTGCTTATTAATAGCCTGCCGGTGTGCATCGTTTTTTACGTATACGCCGGGCCAGCCCACCCACTCTTTGGTGTAAGCAGAATTTAAAGAAGATAGCCCGGTGGCTAGCCCCCCTTCGCTGGGGTGAATGGCAAAACCATCGGTAACCTTTTCAAATTTTACGGGTAGTCGGTTGGCAACTATTAATAGCTTTTTGTTCACAGGGTCTTTACTTTCTTTTACTGACGGTTGCAAATTCATAGCCTTTTTTAATTAGGGTAAGCCAAATGGCTTACAAACAATGATTTATTTAACACAGGATGAAGTGTGGTAGCAGATACTCACTTACAGGTGTGGCTTTGTTTTCCCAACTGTGGATTTATTCCGCAAGGGTTGTGGGAAAATTTTCCTGTGCCATCAGTAAAAAAATAGTATAAGCACTTTCGCTTATACGGGCTTTGATTTGGAAAAAAGCTCCCACTTGCTACTCCTCAGCAGCTTGTGCGGAATGAAAAAGAGTTCAGTTGGAAGGTAAATTAAAGACTTCCTGTATTCGCCCTGTATAAACAATGATAACCTTTTAAAATGGCTTAGGCAAGTAAAAGGCCTTAAGCGGCTGGTTTGCAGGCAGGTGGCAGAGACTGCCGGCTTTCGGCAGGTTGTTCCCCGAAGCGTCATCGCTTCGGGAACTGTAAGTGTCAGCGTCCACGCTGATAATTTGAAGCCATGAGGCTTTGATGTCGCAACTTTAAGCGAGGACGCTTAAAGGAACAGCCAACATCACCCCCTCCCTTGCTTATCTCCTCCCAACAAACTAACTTGCGTTAGTTTTACTCTTCCCGTCATCATTATTAAATCTTTAGACCCGCGTGTTTCGCGCGCGCAAATAGATGGCGATAAGCCGTTTGAGCACCCGTTGCAGCACCTCGACCAGTTTGAGACCTACGAGGTGTTTTCACAAAAGAAACGTGGTGAGCATCACATGCATGTTGGTTCTCTGCATGCCCCCAATGCTGAAATGGCCCTGCTGTTTGCCAAAGAACAATACGGCCGCCGCGGGGTGAGCGTAAATATGTGGGTAGTGAAAACCGCCGATGTGTTTGCCACCGATTACGAGGACGAAGATATTTTTGCCACCGTGCCCGATAAACAATACCGCGAAGCCGGTGTGTACAAGGTGGTGGACCGTATTACCAAATTTAAGGAAGAACAGGCCAAACAGCCGCAATAACCCCCTACCATGAGCGAACAACTGCACATAAAAGAGCTTTTATACAAAATGGCCGATGATTTGCTTATCCTTGGCCACAGGAACGGTGAGTGGACGGGCTTTGGCCCCTTGCTGGAAGAGGATATAGCGTTTAGCAGCATGGCCCAGGATAAAATAGGCCAGTCGCTGGCGCTTTACCAGGTGCTGAACCAGATGGGCGAGCAGGACCCGGATACCATTGCGTTTATGCGCAATGCGCCGCAGTTCCATAGCTGCCATTTGGTGGAAATGCCCAACGGCGAGTACGATTTTAGCCTTATTCGCCACTTTTTGTTTGACAATGCTGATTTTTTAAGGTGGGAATCGCTGGCAACTTCAACGTTTTCGCCGCTGGCTAAAATTTCACGCAAAATAAAAGGAGAAGTAAAATACCACGTATTTCATGCCGATACCTTTTTAATGAAACTGGGCAATGCCGAGGGAGAGAGTCACGACCGGATGCAAAAGGCGCTGGACGAAACTTTTAACCTGGCGCTGGGCATATTTGAGCCTTCTGACAATGAAGATAAACTGATTAACGAAGGTATATTCATAGGCGAGAAAGCCCTGCAACAGCGCTGGCTGGAGGCTATCACCCCGGTGGTGCTGAAAGCAGGTTTGCGCCTTCCCGCTGAAAGCACCTGGCAGCCTGTATACGGCGGCCGCAAAGGCAAACACACCGAACACCTGCAACCCCTGCTGGATGAAATGACGGAAGTATTCCGCATTGATCCCGGGGCGGAATGGTAACTCATAGTTTTAGGTTTTAAGTTTTATGTTTCAAGTTGACATAACTTAAAACTTAAAACGTAACACTTAAAACTATCTTGATAACCGAACACGATATATGGCTTGCTCTTGAGGAGGTGATGGACCCGGAAATCCCCACTATTTCTATGGTGGATATGGGCATTATTACTGGTGTGGAGATGAAGGACGGCGGCAATTATGTAAAAGTAAACATGACGCCCACCTTCTCCGGCTGCCCGGCTCTCAGAATAATGGAAAGCATGGTAAAGGAACGGCTGGAGCAAATGCATATTCCCCATATTGAAGTGGAGACCACCTTTGACGTGGCCTGGAACAGCGACAGGATAACTGAAAAGGGCCGCCTTGCCCTTTTAAAACACGGCCTTGCCCCACCGGAGCCTAAACGCGAGGGCTATATTGAATTAGCTGTTTTGAACGATGTGGCCTGCCCGTACTGCGGCAGCCGCAATACTACTCTTAAATCTCCTTTTGGCCCCACTTTATGCCGCGCCCTGCATTACTGCAATAACTGTTTGCAGGCTTTTGAGCAGTTTAAGCCGGTGTTTTAGTACCCGTGTTGTCATTCCGCAGGAATCTTCTCCGAACGTGGGTAACTGGTATAATTTTCCAACGCCTGGAGAAGATCCTTACAGGATGACAGGATGGGGTAGTCCTACCGCTCTACCAGCAGTTTGCCTGTATACACCTTCCCTTTAGCATCTACAGCTTCCAGTAAGTATACACCCGTATTCAACCCGCTTACATCAATTCTGGCGGAAGCACTGTTCACTTCAAAAGCAGTGGTGCGGCCCAGCATATCAATTAATGTAA
>DASPJH010000490.1:0-2077 GCA_035628715.1 Bacteroidia bacterium | reverse complement strand
ATTACCAACCTGCGGAAAACCACGCTGCGTAACCAGGAGCAGGATTGGCTGAAATCGAACCTCGCGAAATTTACACAGATGTTGCAGGGACAGAAAGACCTGAACATGATTACCCGCCGTATCCTGTCAGAGCTGGCAGAGGTGGTAAAAGCCCACTACGGCGCATTTTACCTGTTGCAGCAGGACGAAGAGAACCAGAATATCAGGCTGAAACTGTTTGCAGCCTACGCGTATAAATCAGAGAAAAATATTCCTAAAGAATTTGCACTGGGAGAAGGTTTGGTAGGGCAGGTAGCCTTTGAAAAATCAAGGATATTTATTACCAACGTACCGGATGATTACATTAAAATACATTCGGGACTGGGCCGCACCAAGCCCTCGAACCTTATAATCCTGCCGGTACTGTTTGAAAACAACGTAAAAGCCGTATTGGAACTTGCTTCGCTTGATTCATTCAGCCAAACCCACTTAGACTTTTTAGGCCAGCTGATGGAATCCATCGGTATCATGTTGAACACCATTGAAACCAGTACACGTACTGAGGAGCTGCTGGCACAATCGCAATCACTGGCGGGTGAGCTTAAAATCCAGCAGGAAGAACTCCGCCGTACCAACGAGGAGCTGCAGGATAAAGCGTTGCTGCTGGTGAAGCAGAAAAACGAGGTGGAAGCCAAAAACAAAGAGGTGGAAGAAGCACGCCGCTCACTGGAAGAAAAAGCCGAGCAGCTTACCCTTACTTCCAAATACAAATCAGAATTTTTGGCCAATATGTCACACGAGTTGCGCACCCCGCTCAACTCTCTGCTTATCCTTGCCCAGCAGCTGTATGAAAATGCCGAGGGCAACCTTACCAGCAAGCAGGTGCGGTATGCCAAAACCATCTATTCATGCGGGGATGACCTTATCCAGCTGATTAATGACATCCTTGACCTTTCAAAAATCGAGTCAGGGTTTATTTCAGCCAATATTTCGTCTGTACGCTTCGGTGAAATTGCATCGTTTGTGGAAACTACCTTCAAACCGATTTCAGAAGCCAAACACCTGCGGTTTAATATTGAGATAGACAACAGCCTGCCTGATTTGCTGGAAACCGACCCTCAGCGTTTGAACCAGATTTTGAAAAACCTTCTTTCCAACTCGTTTAAATTTACTGAAAAAGGTGAGGTTAAGCTTAAAATAAGCCAGGCCAATAAAACCTGGAAATCCGGCACCCCGTCTCTTGACAATGCTTCCAGGGTGGTTGCTTTTGCCATTACCGATACGGGTATCGGTATTCCGCAGGAAAAACAAAACATCATTTTTGAAGCCTTCCAGCAAGCCGAAGGTTCTACCAGCCGTAAATACGGTGGTACCGGTTTGGGGCTATCCATCAGCCGTGGTTTGGCAGAGCTTCTTGGTGGCACCATAGAACTGGATAGTACACTGGGCAAGGGTAGTACATTTACCTTGTACCTGCCTGTGGAAAGTGCAGCTTCATCAGGAATGCAGACCGAAACCGTTAAAACCATTATATCTTATGAACAGGCTAGCCAGCAGCAGGTGAGTGAAAGCTCTGAAATTGACAACCTCATCAATTCTATCCGTGTAACCAACGAAGGACTGGAAGCCAAAGGCCTGGTGAACGAAATGATTAACGAAACGGGCGATGACCGTAACAGCATTCAGCCGAACGACAAAATTGTGCTGATTGTTGAAGACGATATGCGGTTTGGTAAGATTATTACCGAGAAAGCCCATTCAGAAGGCCTGAAAGCGGTTATAGCCATCAGCTATATTGAAGTGTTTGACTTTATCAACCGTTTTTCGCCTGTGGCCATTACGCTGGACGTAAAACTGCCTGATACCAGCGGATGGAGAGTGCTTGACCTATTGCGCAACGATTTAAATTACCGCCATATACCCATCCACGTTATATCAGGCGAAGAAAACCGGGTGCTGGCCATGAAACGCGGCGCCCGCAGTTTTCACCTGAAGCCGCTGGATAACGATGCCCTGAATGAGCTTTTTGAAGACATAGTAGCCTTCCAGAAAAAGCAGGTGAAACAGTTGCTGGTGGTAGAGGATAACGAACTGGACC
>DASPJH010000489.1:0-3823 GCA_035628715.1 Bacteroidia bacterium | reverse complement strand
ACTGTGGTGATTACCTTCCCTGTCCAGGTTTAAACCTGGACAGGGAAGGTAATCTCCACAGCCCCGGACCTTTAGTCCGGATATTCAAGGATTACCAACCAACCTAAACCCTTTATTCCCTGTCTTTGTTCAGAAGATTTTGGAAAGTGAAAAAATTATGAATGTAAAAAGAATAAGTAAAACAATGGACAGCTTAAAGTATATGAGTTATATTCTGGTTCTTTTGTTTGCTTTTGGTTGTAAGAGTTCAGGGAAGGAAAGTGTGGTTTATAGCGTATACAGTGTTTTAGAAAACAGTGAGGTTTGCTTGGATATTGATTCTGCTTCTTGGGATAAACTGATGCGGGAAAATAACCCTAAAATAATGATATATAGCTACTATTGTGACACGAACGTATTCAAAAAACATTTTTTAATTGAAAAAGATAACGGAAGATATTACTTGGTAGAAGGCAAAATAGGTCATGGCTCAGGTGAATATGATAATTTTATAGTTAAAATCGATAATTCAGGCGGTGGTTCAATAACTCAATATTTTAAAGGTTATCTTGAAAATATATACATAGATGATCAAATTACCTGTTCCTATAAGTTTTATCTTGATGCCAATCGTTTTTGTATAATAAAAGGAAAATTTGCCGATTCAGTTTTTATTTCATTCAATAATCATATTGATTGTATGAATCAAAGTTTAATCAATGAAGGATATGTATGGAATGATTAAGTGAAGATGCTCCAACCTAAACCCATTCTTGCCTGTCTTTGTTCAGTAAAGATAAATTGCCTAATTTGTAATCAGATATGGTGAAAGGTATACTTAGCACGCTTCTGTTTTTTGCTGTTTTTACTGCCCGTGCCCAGTGGCAGAGGCTGCCCGGACCTACTCCTGTTTTTGGTGGTATTGCGGGTAATGTTACCTGCATAGCCACAAACGATACGTTTGTATGGACAGGCACCGAAAAAAGCGGGGTGTTCAGGGTGGACGCGCAAACTATCCAGGCGTGGGTTCCCAAAAACAACGGGCTGAAGTCGTTTACCATATTTTCATTATTCTCCGCCAATGGGCTGCTGGTTGCCACCACCCAGCAGGGCGTTTATAAATCAACGGATAACGGTGATAACTGGTCGGCCATCAACACAGGGCTGCCCATTAACAAAACCATTACCGCTTTTGCGGCGGAAACAGGCGTGTTGCTGGCTTCTACCGCTGATTTAGGTGTTTTCCGCTCAGTGGATAACGGCCAAACCTGGCAAACGGCCAATAACGGGATGCTGGATAATAATGTGCTGGATTTGGAAAGCAGCGCCGGTATTTTTTGGGCGCTGACACTGAATGCCGGCCTTTTTAAATCTGCCGACGGTGGGCAAAGCTGGACAGGGGTGAATGTTCCGGGTAATTGCAACCGATGCCAGCAAATGGAAATTGTGGACAATACGATATTGATAGCCGACAGTGTTATACGTGTTTCAAGAGATGGCGGCGATAACTGGGACACCGACAACTCGTTGCATGATATTACAGGGATTACGGCCCATAATGGTTTATTAAGCGCCCATAGTCAATACCGCCTGTATAACAGCATAGATACCGGCCGCACCTGGCAGCAGGACTGGGAATTTAATACCGATACCGCCAAAATTATTAATACCGCCCTGTACACCCCCGGCGAGGTGCGGTACATAGCCACTAAAAACCACGGGCTTTACCGGGGCTCTATAGCTGCTATTACCTGGAAACCCTATAATACGGGCTTGCTTACTGCTGATATTCAGCAATTAAAATGGAATAACAATAAATTATATGCTATTGCCTTCGGGCTGCTGCATTATTCGCTTGACAGGGGGATAAACTGGCAGCATATAGCAGGAGGGTCGCAGTATACCGTTACCTCGCTGCTTGCACAAAATAACCAGTTGTTAATAACCACCGATTCGGGAATTTATAAAGCAGATGATACTTTTTTTAACTGGCAGCCTGCCAACAGCGGTTTAAACAGCTTGAATGCTACAAAGGCTGTGCAAGTGCGAAACAATGTGTTTGCTTTTACCAAAAGCGGCATGCACCGCTCGCCTGATTTTGGAAATACCTGGGTAAAATATATTGATAATATTGATACGGCTGATTTTACCGATATGGAGTTTGACGGCAACGACCTGTACGTAGGCACTACAATAGGTTTTTACAAGTCGGATGGAGTTGGGTTTACATTGGTGGATTCTACTTTTATACCTAAACGACACGTATTTTTTGTCAGAAAAATTAACGGAAAATTATGGCTGAAAATAGGCATTGACACCCACGTGTCCGAAGACGGCGGTACAAGCTGGCCCCGGCATTATTATTTGGGAATAGGCTACCCCACTTTTGCCAATTCACTCACACTGAATGGCAAATACCTGTACGCCTCAACCAATGCAGGGTATATGTTCCGCGATACGGCTACTGAAGCATGGCATTTTTTGCGGGGAATAGACGGGCTGCCTGTGAATACCTTTGAGCGCGGCGATTCATTTCTGTATGCTGGCTCAGGCGCCGGTATATGGCGTATGCCGCTGACGGATGTGGTGGAATCGGTAGGGGAAAATTCAGCAGGCGATATTTTAATGTATCCCAATCCTGCAAGTGAGCAATTATTTATTGGCGGGGGAGAGTTATTAAATACTATTACCCTGTATGATTTTTCAGGGCGTGAAGTTGCTTCCTGCAATAATTGCAATACACTGGATATTACCCATTTGGAAAGCGGACTATACCTTATAAAAGCAAAAGGAGAGAAGGGCGTTTATGCGGGAAAAATTGTTATTGAATAATTATTAACCCGTTGTTTAAAATTATGGCTGCAATGGCCGGGATTTTAATCCGGTTTTATAACAGCATATAAAGCCACCCGAAAGCAATTTCGAATAACGGATTATTTAGAAATTAATTAAACAATTTTTTAAACTCCTGTTTTGAAACTTCAAAATAACTGCCATAAATATCCCTGCCCGGCAGGTTAAACTTAATTATTTCTTTACCCTTTTTCTTTTCCTTTTTTACACAGAAGATGACGTCGCGTGGCTTACCTGTGTACGGTGTATATGAATTATTTCCGGGAGAACGTTCGGTAGTAAAGTTAGCTGATATGGATTGAAGAAGCCTTTGGTGTGTGACCTTTTGCACTTTTTCGTTAGCCGTATTCATGAAGCCTCCGCTACGGGTAGAAAATATTTCAATGGAATCATTACCTGGACTCTCAACAACAGATTTAATATTGTCGTACTGAAGCTGGCTAAGCACAATATAATTTGTATGGTATAACCCCGCATTGCGTTGTTTGCCTGATATGTCGGTTTCGTATAGCAGCGCTGTGTATTTATTGTTTCCCTCGTAAAAGGTGCCGGTTTGCAGCCATCTTAATAATGTGCCCCGTTCATTGGTCTCTCCATCGGTCTGAGGGACTATGTGGTTAGGTTTTGAGGTCCATTTACCGTCCTCGTTCAATATCCAGCCGGTAAAGCTCAGTATTTTTTCAGACGTATCACTGAAATCGCTGATAATTACCCGGGGCGCTTCTGTGATTTGCCGCTGCTGCCGGTCGTGCTTATTGTGTTTAAAAACCCTGTACCCCAACCTTGCAACAGCAAGGATAACTACTATAATTGCCAGGACGGTTTTTCCATTCATAGAGTAAAGATATACTGTTCAATCTTTTTACCCAATATCCACGCTTTTATCATTTGTTTGTTATAAAAGATTCCTTTACCCTGGGTGCTACATGCCTGGGTTGAGATAATACCCCACAATCTTCACTGCCTCCACCGCCTCCTTCACATCGTGCAC
>DASPJH010000488.1:0-2252 GCA_035628715.1 Bacteroidia bacterium | reverse complement strand
AAGAACAATCCCAATATTAAACTGGAAGTGATTGGTAATGCCGACCAAACCAATACGGATGAGTACAACCTGAAACTGGCCCAGCGCCGCGCCGATAACGTGAAAAAGATACTGGTGCAGTTTGGTGTTGACCCTTCAAGGCTGATTACTAAAACCAACGGCGAGCGGGTGCCTGTTACCAACGGTACCAATGCCTATGCATTGCAGGCCAACCGCCGTGTTCAGTTTTTTGTAGTGAAGTAAATCCTATAAACAAAATATACCTATGAGAAGCGCCTTTTGGGCGCTTTTTCTTTTACCCCCGGCGGTAATACAACTGTATCACGCCAGAGGGAAATGTTTTTGAGCCGGTCAGTTTTAGCTGGACGCGCTGCTCTATACCCTGAAACAACGGTTTACCCGCTCCCAGCACAATAGGGTGTACGCTCAGCCGGTATTCATCAATAAGGTTATGGTTTATAAAGGTGGTTACCAGGCTGGCGCCGCCAAAAAGCCAGATGTTCTTTTGTGTTTGCTGCTTAACAGCGGCTACATCTCTCAAAAGGTCCCGGCTGCGGATAACCGTATCGGGACAGTTTTCTGTCGAAAGCGTATCCGAAAACACATACTTCTTTTTCCCGTTCACCACTTCATAAGTTTCCCTTTCCAGTTCTGAAAATGTATCCGGTACCTGGCTGCCGAACTGCTCATAGCTTTTGCGACCGTAAAAAACAGCGTCAATACTGTTTAAAAAGCCGCTGAAATCCATTTCGGGCTCCATAATACACCAATCGTACTCGCCGTTGGGGCCTTCAATCAGGCTGTCCAGGCTTACTGCTAAATCCAGTATGATATCTCCCATAGTTTTATTTTTTATGCAAATAACAGCCTGGCGTATTAAAAATGGCACAAAATTTCCCGTTTATACAATGTTATATTTTACCTCCCTTTCCACCTGCAGGTGCTCCAGCGCCACATACCGCAACGCATCAATGGCGTGGTTCAGCCGGTTAACGGGACGGTCCATCATAGCGCCATTCTTGTCCGTTTGCCATTTGTAACTTCGTAATTCCTTCAACAGGCTAACCGATTGGGCCGTTACATGCAGTGTGTACCGTTTCAGTATGTCTATCGAGAAATTAACCGAATCCGCCCCCTTGGCGGCCGGTTTGGCATTGAAGCCTGCCCGGTACAGCTCCTCCACGGCTTTTGGGTCGGCACTGTCGCAAATGATTTCATCCTTGCGGTGAATGTTCAGTTCTTTCAACCGGGATATGATGTCGCTGTTGGTCATCATGGTGCCGTAGATAAGCTCGTTTACGAATATGTTATCGCCCTGCCGTTTTACCTCCACCAGCGCGGTGGCCGAATTGCTGTAACCGAAATCCAGACCGTAGGCTACATGCTGGGCTTCTTCGGGGATTTCTTCTACCACTTCATGGTTGGGAATCACCAAGCCCTGCATTTTTCCGTATTCACCTGTTCCGAAGACTTTCCAGTATTCGGCATCGCTTCTTCCTAAAAATTCAACTTCTTTTACCAGGATTTCTTTTAAAAAATCATTGTCCTTATAACTGCTGACGATTACCTCCACGTCTCCCATGTCCGCCCTGCGGCGCTGTTCCAGCTCGGTGTTTATCCAGTGGTTTACATCGTCGGGGTTAAAGTCCAGATAGGCCCTGCCTTCGGTACGGAAGATGAGCTGCTGCCAGTCGTCAAAGGTGCACTCGTTGGCCTCGTTCAGCCAGAGGTGGGTACGCTTCCTACCCCGTACCATCTGGGCATCATACATGGATACCACCTCAATCATGTTGGAACCGTAGCGAATGGTGCGTTCGGTTTTGTTGTAAGATACATAGCCCATAAGGCCGTGCTCATTCAGTATTTCCAGTATATCCCTCATGGCGGTATCTCTCACTGCTGTAAAGGTCTTACGGACAATAGACATTACTTTATTTTCTCCTTCGACCAGTTCTTTGATAAATAACTGGGCAATTGAGTAGGTTTGGAGCTTCTTGTTCCGCCGCGGTTGATAATAACCCTTTTATCACTGGCAGCGGTTCTTTCATATACAGAGGTTACCTGGAAAGTACAGGTACCTCTCGGGCCGTTAAATGCAATTGTTTTCATTGTTTTGGTCTTTGGTCTTTGGTCATTTGTCATTGGTCTTTGGTCTTTGGTCTTTGGTTATTGGTTATTGGTCTTTATTCAAAAGTTGATGTCACTAGAACACCAAGGGTTACAGTGGTCGTCATTGCGAACGGGCTACCTGG
>DASPJH010000487.1:0-2345 GCA_035628715.1 Bacteroidia bacterium | reverse complement strand
CAGGCTAAATCGGGCTTTGCGGTCTCTAAAAAGGTGTTTGTCCGTAAGCCGCAAAGCGATATCCTGGTGGTAAATGCCGTGGAGTCACAGTTTACCCGTGCCAGTATACAGAGCTTTTATACTACCTCGCTGGCTGCGGTTACCTCTAAGCCGTTTGATATTTTAATGGCCACGGAGGTTACACTGAACAACTACACAGAGCTATCCCCCGACCCGTTTACACAGGCGCAGGTGTTTGGTTTTTTCAGCAGGATATTCTGGTTCAGTGATAACACCGAATTTAGCTTGGGATTGCTGCAAAAATCCTCGTCGGTATTCTTTTCAAAAGGAGGAAGGATGCTGGTAATTTCAGCGGCAAACGATAACCTGCCGCCCGATCCGCCATACCTGGATTTTACTCCCATTAAATCCTATTTGCCTGTGAGTGGAAACGATGTGTTTTTGATGAACAGCAGCGATTCATTAATCCCGGCTCAACCCGGCTGGCCGGTGCTTACAACACCCAATTTTCAAACCGGTATCCGTCCGTTTGAAATACAGCCTGATAACCCGGATTACAGCTTTAGTGTCCTGTACAGTGGCCGGATACTGAACGAAAAGAATTCAGTAGCTACACGCTGGACAGGTACTTCAAGCCTTATAGCCCGGCGGGTGCGTAAAAGTGACAATAAGACTGATTTTATTGTCAGCGTAGTGCCCTTGCACCAGTTTAACGGGTTAAGTAATTTTGACCAGTTTATGAGCAGGGCCGTAAATACGGAACTGGAGTTTTAACCACCGCAAAAAACAGTTAATTTGCAGCTTGGCCCAAACCATAACAAGGTTTCTGGCGTTAAACTTGCACTAAACGGCATTTATCAAAACTAAGCAGTAACTTGCGCAACAATCATTCTTATTTAATGAATCAATTACCTGAATACAATACAGTCCGCAACCATCTTGTTTTTTCTGAGTACGGCAGAAACGTACAAAAGCTGGTAGAATACCTGGGAAACATAAAAGACCGCAACGAGCGCAACCGCAAGGCGCACACTGTGATAGCCATTATGGGCAACCTGAATCCGCACCTGCGTGATACAGCCGATTACAAACACAAGCTATGGGATCATTTGTTCGCCATGTCGAACTTTACCCTTGATATAGATTCTCCTTATCCTTTGCCCACAGCTGAAATCCTTAATAAAAAACCTGACCGGGTGCCTTATTTAGGCAATCATATAAAATTCCGTTTTTACGGCCGTAATGTACAGTCGATGGTGAAAAAAGCCGCCGAAATGGAAGACGGCGAGGCAAAACAATACTTCATCAATATGATTGCTTCGTTTCTGCGCAACAGCGGCAAAAACTGGAACGAAGAAAACCTTTCGGCTGAAGCCATTGCCGATCACCTGGAAGTGCTTTCGGAGGGTAAAATAAAAGTACGCCCCGAGGAGTTAACACTCAGCGAGGTGGCACGCCACCAGGGTAGCTACCGCCCCAATAATAACCAGCGGAATTTTAAAGGCAACAATCGTAATAACTTTAAAAACCGCAACCAAAAACAGCAACAACATAAGCGTAATAAGTATTAAAATAGCCTATGGCATATTTTAAAATTGCAGGCGGAAAACGGCTGAAAGGTGACCTGGAGCCCCAGGGCGCTAAAAATGAAGCATTGCAGATTCTTTCGGCAGTGCTGCTTACCCCTGAAAAAGTAACCATCCATAAAATTCCTGCCATACGGGATGTGCTGAAGCTTATTGAGCTGCTGGGTGAAATGGGGGTGAAGGTAGAGAAGCTCTCCACCAACAGTTATAGTTTCGAAGCTAAGGACGTAAACCTGGATTACCTGCGCTCGGAAGAGTTCAGGAAAAAGGGGGGAGGCCTCCGCGGTTCCATCATGATTGTTGGGCCGTTGCTGGCTCGTTATGGCAAGGGCTATATGCCCAAACCGGGCGGCGATAAAATAGGCCGCCGCAGGCTGGATACCCACTTTTTGGGTTTTGAGAAACTGGGCGCTGAAACTACAGTGGAACATGATGAGACCGGCAACGCTGTTTATAAACTGGAAACCAAAGGACTGAAAGGCACTTATATGCTTCTGGATGAGCCTTCGGTAACCGGTACAGCCAATATTATTATGGCTGCGGTAATGGCCAACGGCATTACTACCATATACAATGCCGCCTGCGAGCCGTATATACAGCAGTTAAGCCGTATGCTCAACAGCATGGGGGCTAAAATTTCAGGGTATGGCTCTAACCTGGTTACTATTGAGGGGGTTGAATACCTGGGCGGGTGCACGCATACCATGCTGCCCGATATGATAGAGGTGGGCAGCTTTATAGGGCTGGCCGCTATGACCC
>DASPJH010000486.1:0-4391 GCA_035628715.1 Bacteroidia bacterium | reverse complement strand
TTCCAACATAATTTTGCCCAGTCGGCAAAACCGCTGTATACCAAACAAGTTTATTTTGAATTTAATAAGTATGCTATACGCCCCTCAGAAGACCGGGCCCTTACCTCTTTTCTCCGCGCAGTGAAAGCGCAAACAGCCGATTACACTATAAAACTAGTTGGTCATACTGATAATATTGACAATGATCAATACAACCAACAGCTAGGTTTAAAGCGCGCCAAAGCCATTAAAGAATACCTGGTTGGTAAAGGGATACCCGCCGATATTATTAAAACCGAATCGAAAGGTGAAAAAATAGCAGTAAAGGACAACTCAACGGATACCGGACGAGCCATTAACCGCAGGGTGGAGATGGAACTTATTGCAGGCGGTAGCGGTGGTGGTACGAAAGACGGAGGAATATACCTTACGGGAAATGCATACGATGCTGCTACCAATGATTTGGTGAAGGCAACCATTACCGTTTCTATTCAGAAGCCTAAAGAATTCGACAAGGATAAAACAAAAAACCACAAGGATGCATCAGCCTACATCCAGCCGGTTATAGCCAACAGGACATATACTGTATATGCCACTGCCGATGGATACCGTGCTGAAACCTATACCGTTACCGTGCCTGAACACCAGAAAAACGGCACTATTACCCAGCACGTCCACCTTAAAAAGCTGGATATAAAACAACGGCTGACTTATGAAAAAATTTATTTTGTGCCCAATAAGGATGAGTTTTTAACTACCGCACATGAAGATTTGCAAAAACTACTGAAGTTTATGGAAAGCGACAGCCTGGCAAATATTGAAATACGCGGGCACATTAATTACCCCCATCAGCGCACCAAAATGACTCCGTTTGAAGAATACCTGTTTTATGACTTATCGCTTCGCCGGGCCGTCGCAGTCTATAATTACCTGGCCCATTTCGGTATTAAAAAAGAGCGGATGAGCTACCGCGGTATGAGCAACAAGGAGATGGTGCTACCCTACGCCAAAACCGTTGAAGAATGTATGAGGAACATGCGGGTGGAGGTGCTGGTGCTGAATTAGTTTTCCGTTTAAAATTAAAAACCCCTGTGCAGCAAGCACAAGGGTTTCCATTATACTATTCAAATTAATTATCAGGTTTTTTCAAGTTTGCCCTCGGCAATTACTTCCAAACCTTCGCGAAGGATAAGGTCTTTATCGTATTTACCTTCTTTTTCAAGTTTTTCAATTTCAGCCTCGCGTTCTTTTTTCCTGCGTTCATTTTCTTCAATTTCTTTTTTATATGCATTGAATTCAACGCTCACATAAGACCGGTTGCGGGCTGCTGTATAAGTATCAATATCTTCCAATAGGAATTTATATGCATAGTTACCTTTAACCCTTTTTTCATGGCTTTTCAGTAACGATTTACGGGCTTCGCCCAAGTCGCGAAGCTTCTCATAATCCGTGCCCCTTATCTGGTCCCATGGCAGTGCGTACGGACTTTCATCCTCTCCAAATTGTTTATCAGCATACAGGCTGGGCAACGCGATATCGGGTATAACGCCTTTAATTTGGGTACTGCTGCCATTTACACGGTAAAACTTGGCGATGGTAAGTTTTACCTGGCCCGGGCTTTCATTATTAGGCAAGGGAATATAAGGAGCCAGGTCAATTACATTTTGCACGGTACCTTTGCCGTGGGTTTGCTCACCCACAATAATACCCCGGTTATAGTCCTGTATGGCGCCTGCAAAAATTTCAGAAGCGCTGGCGCTGAAACGATTTACCAATACCACCAACGGGCCCCTGTAAGCTATCGAAGTATCGTCGTCCTGCTCAACATCAATAGAACCATCCAGGTTGCGGATTTCCACCACCGGACCATCCTTAATAAACAATCCTGTCAGGTTAATGGCCTCCAGCAGGGCGCCTCCCCCATTGTTGCGCAGATCCACAATAAGGCCGTCAATACCCACTTTTGTCAGGCTGTCAATAATATTTTTCACGTCGCGGGTGGTGCTTTTAAAGTTCCTGTCGCCTGCTTGTGCACCCTGGAAATCGTAATAAAAAGAGGGCAGCTTAATCACACCTGCCTTATAGGTTTTATTTCCTTTTTTAATTTCTTTTATTTCGCCTTTGGCAGCTTGGTCTTCCAGTTTAATTTTATCACGCACAATGCGTACTTCTTTGGGTTTATCGGTAACCGTGGCTTTGGCATCAATAATTTTCAGCCGCACTACTGTTCCCTTTTTACCACGTATCAGGGCCACCACATCATCAATGCGCCATCCCACCACATCCACATATTCGCCGGTATCTCCCTGGGCCACGGCAGTAATACGGTCGTTGGCTATCACCATACCGCTTTTATCTGCCGGCCCGCCTTTCACAACTTCTTTTACCTTGGTATATTCACCATCGGTTTGCAGGGTTGCGCCGATACCTTCCAGCGACAGCGACGAGCTGATTTTAAAATCAGCTGCATCCCGGGGCGAAAAATAATTAGTGTGCGGATCAATAATAGTAGAGAAAGAGTTCATATAGATATCAAACACGTCCTCGTTCTTGGTTTTCTTTAACTGGCCGGCAAAAGTTTCATACCGCTTGCGAATAACTTCTGAGATGCTCTTCCAGTCTTTGCCTGTAGCTAGCATACTCAGGCATTCGTATTTAATTTTATTGGTCCACAGCCGGTCCCACTCTTCCTGGCTGGCAGGCCATTCGGCATTTTCCCGTCTCACCATGAAAGAATCTTTTACCGAAAAATCCATGGAGTCTTTAATGACCGTAAAAGTATACTTTATACGGTTCTCGGCTCTTTCCAAAAACCGGTTGTACACCTTATAGGCAAAGGCCATATCACCGTTCTGCAGGTAATCGTCCTGCTTCAGTTCTTCTTTTTTAAACTCCTCAATATCGCTTTGGAGGAAAAAGCTCTTCGAAAAATCCACTGCATTCATGTACTCACTAAAAACCTGCCTGCTCAAATCGTCGTTCACCTCCACTTTATTATAGGCATTTGTACTCAACAGGCTGGTTACCGTAGTGCTGATAACTTTATGCCGTTCTTCCGGCTTAAGGTTCTTTGCAGAAAGGTTTAAACTGTCCTGGGCCTTTGCAGAGAATACTGCCAAAAGACCTGCCGCCACTAAAAATCGTTTTATCATAATACTATTCAATACAGTACAAAATTTTACAATGTTTATTCCAAAAAACGGTACTTTCTTTCAAATTAAGATAAAAGGCAAAAAATAAAAGATATTGATTCTTTATCATTTACTATTTATCCTTATCAAGCGCTGGTTCAAAGTGACAATAGTATGCCAGAATTTGTTCAGCACCTCAACCATATACATCACCTCGACAAATACGGCAGACATAATTGAAAGACAATTGATGTAATAGTCGCTTTGCAAATTTACCGTCTGCACATTCGCACATTGAAATTGTATCTTTGCCGCCCAAAAATGAAACAGCATCTTACACACCCGGTTTTTAAAGCTATAGAAAAAGCAGCGGCTGAAATAAACGTACAATGCTATGCTATAGGCGGGTATGTAAGAGATATTATTTTGGAGCGTCCGGGCAAGGATGTGGATATTGTTGCCCTGGGCAGCGGTATTGATCTGGCTCACAAAGCATCGCAACTGATGCCCGGCAAACCTAAAGTGAGCTTTTTTAAGAATTTTGGTACTGCACAGTTTAAAACAAAAGACGGGCTGGAAGTAGAGTTTGTGGGCGCCCGCAAGGAATCGTACCGGGCAGACTCGCGTAAACCGATTGTAGAAAACGGCACATTGGAAGACGACCAAAACCGCCGCGATTTCACTATTAATGCGCTGGCCATATCTTTAAATAAAGTAAACTATGGCGAACTGCTGGACCCTTTTGGCGGGCTGGAGGATATAAAGCATCAAATAATCCGTACGCCGTTGGACCCCAATATTACCTTTAGCGATGATCCGTTGCGGATGATGCGGGGAATACGCTTTGCCACCCAGCTGAATTTTACCATTGAGGAAGAAACTCTCAAATCTATTGCCCGTAATGCCAAACGGATTGAAATAGTATCCATGGAAAGAGTTACGGATGAACTGAACAAAATTATCCTTTCGCCCACACCATCAATAGGGTTTAAATACCTGTTTGATACGGGGCTTCTCCATCTTATTTTTCCTGAACTGGCCGCCATGCAGGGGGTGGAAATCATTAATAAAAAAGGGCACAAGGATAATTTTTATCACACTCTTCAGGTATTGGATAACATTTGCAGGGACACGGACGACCTATGGCTGCGCTGGGCGGCCATATTGCATGATATAGCCAAGCCGCTTACCAAAAAATTTGAGCCTGGCCACGGCTGGACCTTCCACGGTCATGAGGACAAGGGGGCCCGGATGGTAAAAAAGATTTTTGCCCGGATGAAG
>DASPJH010000485.1:0-4940 GCA_035628715.1 Bacteroidia bacterium | reverse complement strand
GAACATGTTTTTATGGCTGTTCCATAAATACCCCCAGCTACTGCTTTAACAGGACTAAAAGAATTTAAATTCCCTGTGTAGTTCCCAATTTGAACATGACCATTTTGAATAAAAAAATCATTGAAAGAAGAATTAACGGTTTTTTCAGCCTTTGTAAGCTCCTTCTTCAATTCTTTTATCTTCTCTTCGCTGGCAGTTTTTTCCGTTGCACTAATCTTTTTTACTTTTTGTAATTCTTCCTCGGTTGTTTTGATTTGTTGTTTATAATCTTCAATTTTATCGAATGTATCTATGAATTCTTTTGTTGCATCTATTGTTGATAATACTTTCTTTTGTTCTTCTGCAGTTAAGGAAAACATAGCTTTATTAAATGCATCGGTAATTATTTCTATTCGTTTATTTTTTATAAGAAATAATTCAGCTAATTCATTCAACATCTTTTTTTGAATTTCCTTTTTTATATCTGTAATATCATTAAACTCTTTTATCCACGGAATAGGTCGTGTAGTCTTTACTTCATGAATAAACTCCAATGTTTCATAAGAAACATTGTCAGGTAAAGTATTTGACAAAATTTCCTTTGTTTTATCTATATCATTATTTGATTTCTTTAATGCAGTTCTATACGTTTGATATAAGGGCATCAAATCCTTTCTAATAAAAACTAACATTCTTTTCCCTATTTGATGTGCAAAACAATATTCTGCATGTGTAGGTGATAGATCCCTTTCCTTAAAGCTCTCCCTAAAATTTGGCCAATTCAAAGTCGCTCCATACCTGCCATCAATAATTAATGTCATTACAAAGCAATTATCTAATACCGGAAGGCATGACTCCCATGGCTCAAGTTTTGGCGAACTGTCTGGAAAACCATCAGCTGAACTTAAAATTGGCCTATATCCTAATTCAGATAAAAATCTAGCTAATTCGGCTCGCAAATCTTTTAAATTATAGTCTGTTGAGCTTATAAAAATTGGAAAAGTATATTCACTCGAGGTATCCATATAAGCAAATATACTAATATGATTCCATCAGTGGTCCCTGCCAAAACGTCACCACCCTTTCTCCGGCACGCCGCTTGCTAACTACTCAACACAACTTTAACACTTAACTACTATGCAAAAAGGTACTATCAGCGTACATACCGAGAATATTTTCCCGATTATCAAGAAGTTCCTGTACAGCGACCACGAGATTTTCCTGCGGGAACTGGTGAGCAACGCCGTGGATGCCACCCAGAAACTGAAAACCCTTAGCGGCACCGGCGAGTTTAAAGGCGAGCTGGGCGAGCTGAAAATTAAAGTAGTTATTGACAAAGACGCTAAAACCCTTACCGTAAAAGACAACGGTATTGGTATGACCGCCGAAGAGATTGAAAAATACATTAACCAGATTGCCTTTAGCGGCGCCGAGGAGTTTGTAGAGAAATATAAGGACAAAGACGCAGCTGCCATGATAGGTCATTTTGGCCTGGGCTTTTACTCATCGTTCATGGTGGCCGATAAGGTGGAAATCATCACCAACTCGTTTAAGGATGCCCCAGCTGCCCATTGGGTGTGCGAAGGTTCTACTGAGTTCAGCATTGAAGAGCACGACCGCACCGAGCGCGGCACCGACATTATCCTGCACATTACTGACGAAAATGCAGAGTTTTTGGAAAATCACCGCGTGCAGGGACTGTTGCAGAAATACTGCCGTTTCCTGCCCGTTGAAATTGAATTTGAAGACAAGGTAATTAATAACACCCAGCCGTTATGGACCAAAAAGCCCGCGGATATTACCGAAGAAGAATACAAAGAGTTTTATAACAGCCTGTACCCTTTCAGCGAGCCGCCGCTGTTCTGGATTCACCTGAACGTGGATTATCCTTTTAACCTGACCGGTATATTGTATTTCCCCAAGGTGAAGGACGGGCCGGATTTCCAGCGCAACAAAATACAGTTATATAACAAACAGGTATTTGTTACCGAAGAAGTAAAAGATATTGTTCCTGAATTTTTAATGCTGCTGCACGGGGTGATTGACAGCCCGGATATTCCGCTGAATGTTTCGCGTAGCGCTTTGCAGGCCGACTCGAACGTTAAGAAAATAACAGGGTATATTACCCGTAAAGTAGCTGATAAATTGCAGGAGCTGTACAATACCGACCGCAAAGCCTACGAAGAAAAATGGGATAACATCGGTTTGTTTGTGAAATTCGGTACGGTAAGCGATGAAAAGTTTGCTGAGAAATCAGGCGGATTTTCATTAATCCATAATATTGATAAACAGTATTTTACCGTAGAAGAATATATTGAAAAGGTAAAACCCCTGCAAACCAATAAAGAGAACAAGGTGGTACTGTTGTATACCAACAACGCCGACCGCCAGTACAGCTTTATTGAGGCTGCCAAAAACCGCAGCTATGATGTGCTGCTGATGGATGGGCCGCTGGACAACCATTTTATCAGTTATTTGGAAAATAAAAACCAGGATGTGCGCATTTTCAGGGTGGATGGTGATGCCATTGATAAATTAATTGATAAAGACGAAAAACGTGAAAGCGCGCTGACGGAAAACCAGCAAAACAGCCTGAAAGAATTATTTATAACCGGGGTGAATAATAATAACTGGACGGTAACTACCGAACCGCTGAGTACCGACGACCGGTTTATCACCATTACCCAGCCGGAATTTGAGCGCCGCATGAAGGAAATGGCTACCATGAACGGTATGGGCGCTATGTATGCCGCCATGGGCGACCGCTACACGGTATTAATTAATACCAACCACCCGCTGGCAGCCCGCCTTGCGAACGAGGAAGATGCTGACAAAAAAACAGGCATGGTGAAACAAGCGGTAGACCTGGCAAAACTGCAGCAAAGCCTGCTTACCGGCGAAGAACTGGCCAGCTTTATTAAGCGCAGCGAAGAATTACTGGGGAAATAATAAACATATAATCAAACAAAAAGCCCGAAGGATAATCCTGCGGGCTTTTTTGCTCGTTGCCATTGAATGCGGGCTGAGCGGGGAAGCGCGCAGGCGTAATTCCTAACTGGATTGGGAATCTGTGCGGGTAATACTGCAATGGATTCCCGCCTGAAACGGTAATGACAGGTGGGGCCAATCCTGGCAGTTTAAAATGATTAATTAATCTGCCTGATAACCCCGCAAGGATTACCGGCAGCAAAAACATCCGAAGGAATATCTTTTGTAACCACGCTGCCAGCGCCAATAACAGTGCGGTCTCCGATGGTTATACCCGGGCATATAATAGCGCCACCGCCCACCCACACATCTGAGCCGATGGTTACAGGTTTAGCATATTCAAGCCCGGAGGCACGCTCCTGCCAGTTGATGGGGTGTGTTGCAGTATAAATTTGCACCGCAGGGCCAAACAGGGTATTATTTCCAATGGTTACCTGCATTACATCCAGCACCACACAGTTGAAATTAAAAAATACCTTATTCCCGGTTTTAATATTATATCCATAATCACAATAAAAGGGCGGCTGCAACCATAACCCTTCGCCCTGGAAAGGCATAAGCCGCTTTAATGTTTGTGCCCTTAGCTCAGTTTCATCCTCTGGCAATGCATTTAACTTTTGCACTAACAGTCGGGCGGTCAACCGCTCGCGCACCAGTTCAGCGTCCAGCGGGTCATACAACTCACCACGGAGCATTTTTTCTTTTTCAGTCACTAAAAAAGAACAAGTAAGAATGGAAAGAGATTTTAAGGGAATTAAATGATATATAAAATTAATTATACATCATCACCACCCACGGTATCACAATCAACACAATATTTGCTACAATAAATAATTTATCTTCCAGCCGGTACATGTTCAACAGCACCTTCACTGTAAAAGCTATTTGTAGTGCTATACCCATTATCACTAAAAAGAAAATAGAACTAAACCCCGAAATAATCCTGCTGAGAAGTATATCATCCTGGTTTTTGGCGTAAGAGTTGTCCAGCATCATGCCACCTATCCAATAAAAAAGAAAAATACCCAGTAATAAACCAATATTTATTAATGTTATCCGGGTATCTCTATTCATGGGCATAAGGCAATATACTAAATTAGCTAATTATCCTATCATTTCAATTCCTCTTTAAGGAATTTCCCCGTATAACTCTCTTTCACCTTTACAATCTGTTCAGGAGTGCCGGTGGCGACAATCTCCCCGCCGCGGTGACCGCCTTCAGGGCCTAAATCCACAATATAATCGGCTACCTTTATTACGTCCAAATTGTGTTCAATTACCAGCACTGTATTGCCTTTTTCTACCAAGCGGTTCAGCACATCCAGTAATATGGCAACGTCTTCAAAATGGAGGCCCGTAGTAGGCTCGTCCAGGATATAGAACGTATTACCGGTATCCTTTTTACTAAGCTCGGTGGCCAGCTTCACGCGCTGCGCTTCGCCGCCGCTAAGGGTTACTGAGGACTGCCCCAGCGTTACATAACCCAAACCCACGTCTTTCATAGTCTGTATCTTACGCAGGATAAAATGCACGCCCTCAAAAAACTCGCAGGCCTGCTCAATGCTCATGTTCAGCACATCGCTGATGGACTTGCCCTTGTAGCGCACCTCCAGCGTTTCGCGGTTGTAGCGGCGACCATGGCATTCCTCGCACTGCACGTATACATCGGGAAGGAAGTTCATTTCAATCAGGCGCATACCACCGCCCTTGCAGGTTTCGCAGCGCCCACCGCTCACGTTAAAGCTGAAACGGCCGGGTTTGTAACCGCGTATCTTGGCTTCGGGCAGTTCAGCAAACAGGTTGCGGATATCCTGGAAAACCCCGACGTATGTGGCTGGGTTACTGCGCGGCGTGCGGCCAATCGGGCTTTGGTCAATTTCAATCACCTTGTCCAGGTGTTCCAGCCCTTTAATGCTCTTATACGCCAACGGTTTTTGGTGCGAGTCGTAAAAATGGTGTTTCAGGATAGGGTA
>DASPJH010000484.1:0-3054 GCA_035628715.1 Bacteroidia bacterium | reverse complement strand
TTACAATTACTATTCGCAGTATATTGAATATAACCCGGGTTGTGGCGACTCGGTATATACAAACTATTTCTTTTCGGCTAAAAATATAGACTATGTTGAAGACTGGAATATGTATCACGTCATTACCAGTCCGGGCGAAATATTCCTTACCGCCGTTAATAAAATTGGCCAGCAGGCTGTTGAAAGGAAGAAGGGCGGCATGGCATACCTGTATATTGAAGCAGTAAGCAGCGCAGGGCTGAGAGATAAGCTGCCACTTTGCGAGCAAATTTACCAGTCCGTGCTGGAAGGAGACCCCGGGTATGAATATACAGCGGACCTCGCGGCACTTATTGCCAAACTGTACGATGATGCATATAACCTGGAAAAGGCGCTGGAGTGGCTGGAAATAGCGCTTGAAAAAGGGTATAGCGCCGAATATGCAGGCTATTACAGTAATTTTGAAAACCTGCAGGATAACAGGAAATACCAGAAACTGCTGAAGAAATACCGGAAAAAACAGGGCATTGAAGAGCCATCAAAAGATTATAACAACAGCCGATAATTGAAGTTACCCGAAGAATATACCCGGAGGATACAGGCGCTGCCAGGAATGGACCTGGAGGAATACAGAAAGGCGCTGGAAACAGCACCGCCGGTGTCAATCCGCCTTAACCCGGAAAAGATTAGGACTGATTTGCGGCATGAAAAGGTGTCGTGGTGCAGCAACGGGTATTACCTGCCTGAGCGCCCGGTATTTACCTTCGACCCGGTTTTCCAGGCGGGAGGATATTATGTACAGGAAGCCAGCAGTATGTTTATCAGCCATGTGCTGGAGCAGGTAACAGAGCGGGGAAAGGACTATAAAGCGCTGGACCTGTGTGCTGCGCCGGGGGGGAAATCCACCCTGCTTGTGAGCGCTCTTTCACCGGGCAGCCTGGTGGTGGCCAACGAGGTAATCAAAAGCCGGGTGATGGTGTTGAGAGAGAACCTGGAAAAATGGGGTTATCCTAACACCATTGTTACCAATAACGACCCAAAGGATTTTGAAAGGCTGGAAAGTTATTTTGACATTATGGTAGTAGACGCCCCGTGCAGCGGTGAGGGGCTTTTCCGTAAAGAGCCGGAAGCGGTGAAAGAATGGAGTGAAGCGAACGTTCAACTCTGCAGCCTCCGTCAGGAACGAATACTTGACTCGGCCATACAGGCGCTTAAACCGGGCGGCATACTTATCTATTCCACCTGCACGCACGAGGTTTCTGAGAATGAAGACCAGGCGGAACGGCTGTGTAAACAGGGTTTTGAAGAGATTAAAGTCAGCATTCCTGTCAACAGCGGGATTGAACAAAGCAGCTACGGATATCGCTTTTATCCTCATAAAGTGAAAGGAGAAGGCTTTTACTGCGCCGTATTGAAAAAAATAACCGGAAATGAACCAGCAGCACCAAAAATCAAAAGGCCAGCTTACACAGCCTCTAAAAAGTCAAAGGAGGCAATAGACGGACTGCTTCGTTTTTCAGAGTCTTTTGCAGCTATAGAGGCAAGGGACAGCATATATTTTTTTCCTGCCGGTCACCTCGAAAGCCTGAGTGTGTTGGCGGAAAGCCTGAATATTTATTCTTTTGGAACCGAAGCAGGACAGTTAATAAAAGGCGAACTGATACCTTCTCAGGCATTGGCACATTCAATTTCGCTGGTTCCGGTTGCCTTTGAACACATAGAACTTGGCATTGATGACGCCATCCGCTTTTTACGCAAAGACCCGGTAACCGACCCCTCCGGCATCAAAGGCTGGAAATTAGCAACCTTCAACGGGCTGGGACTGGGCTTCCTGAAAAACCTGGGCAACCGCACCAATAATTATTTCCCTAAAGAACGGCGCATTCTGCGTCAACCGGCCAGCAGTGAAGTCTGGAGCTTGATATAGACGCTCATTTGCTTTCCACCCCCTGCCCCCGCAAGCGGGAGAACGCGCGCCGCACCTGCCATACAATAACCTAAATAGTTGCTGCATCCTTATAGGCACACTTAAAAAAAAGTGCACGGCAACGCTGTTCACGAGGTTCGAAAAACGCCCGGCGTTCAATATCCCCGCTGGCGGGGAGCGCAGGGGGTAGAAAAACCACTCACCAGCTACCGATTTTATCATCCTGTAAATTCTGGTTCCGACAACAACAACCACCCAACCAAATTGCTACATTTGTAATCTTTCTAAATAAGAACTACGGAACATGAAGCATATCAGCGACCGCCTGTTTGAGCCTGAAAACGTGGCTAAAATGGCACATGAGTTTGTTACTAACCACCCTTATCCCCATATTATAATTGATAACTTCCTGAAGCCCGAATCAGCTTCAGCGGCATTTGAGAAATTTCCCGCTTACGAGCAGTTTAACAAAAAATATAAAGGATTGAACGAAAGAAAAGCCGAAGGCAGCAACATACAGGATTTTGACCCTGTATACAGCGAAATTATCGGCGAACTTTCATCATCTGAAATGTATAAATGGATACAACAGGTATGCAACATTAAGGAAGAAGTGGTAATGACTGATGACGCAGAAGGCCGTGGCCTGCACATGGGCGGCAAAGGCAGTTTCCTTGACATCCATATCGACTTCAACATCCACCGTAAGCTGAACCTGCACCGCCGGCTGAATATCCTGGTTTACCTGAATAAAGAATGGAAAACCGAATACGGCGGCGGCCTGGAAATGTGGAACGTGGATGTAACCAAAATGGAAAAGGTTGCCGAGCCTAAATTTAACCGGTGCCTTATTTTTGAAACCAGCGAGATAAGCTACCACGGATACGGCCGCATTAATATTCCTGAACACGAAAGCCGGAAGTCTATTTACGGGTATTATTATACCAAAACCCGCGAAGGCGCAGTGCCTTACCACGACACCATTTTTAAAACCCGCCCCGAAGAAGGCCGAATAAAAGCCATAAAAACCGACCTTAAAGAAAAGGCAAAAAACACCGTAAAAAGGGTGCTGAAAAAAGTGGGTATTACTTTTAAGTAAGCCCGTTTTCTTTTTTTACTTTTCCTATCTTGCAATAAAACTAACCTAT
>DASPJH010000483.1:0-3095 GCA_035628715.1 Bacteroidia bacterium | reverse complement strand
CTCAAAGTAGTTTTTATAATCCTTTATGGCTACCGTATTAGCGTCAATGCTGATGGAATTGTCATTCAACACAACCAATATATCGGCCTGCAGGGCAGCCGCGTTGTTCAGCCCCTCAAAAGCCAGCCCGGCAGTAAGCGCACCATCGCCTATTACGGCCACGTGCTTACGGTTTTCTCCCAGCATTTTAGAGGCTATGGCCATTCCCAATACTGCCGAAACCGAAGTACTGCTGTGAGCTGTGCCAAAAGCATCGTATTTGCTTTCGCTCATCTTAGGAAAACCGCTGATACCGCCCAACCTGCGGTTGGTATGAAATACATCCCTGCGTCCTGTTAATATTTTATGGGCATACGCCTGGTGGCCAACATCCCACACCAGCTTGTCGTCAGGAGTATTAAGGATGTAGTGCAATGCCACAGTCAGTTCTACTACGCCCAGGTTGGCCGCAAAGTGCCCGCCATATACAGAGATGGCATCAATAAGATACTGGCGTAACTCTGTAGCAATAGCTGGCAGGTCGGTTGCCCCGTATTTTTTTAAATCGGAAGGTAAATTAATGGTTTGTAATAAAGGTCCCGGGGTGACTAACATAGCGTTTGCGGGGCAAAAATAGACAAAAGATTGGGGTGCAGGTTTATTAACATATCTCAATTAAAACAATCTGCAAAACCATATAGTTATAACTTTGCATACCCACATGTACAAAAGCATTTTCGCTGTTTTATTAAGCCTTTGTTTTGTTTCCGGTTTCGGCCAGCGGCCCAAAGTGGGACTTGCCCTCAGTGGGGGAGGGGCTAAAGGACTGGCGCACATAGGGCTGTTAAAAGTAATTGATTCAGCCGGTCTTAAAATTGATTATATCGCAGGCACCAGTATGGGGGCCATACTGGGTGGGTTATACTCCATCGGCTATTCAGGAAATGAACTGGAAAAAATAGCCAGGGACGCTCGTTGGGAAGCTATACTGGCAAGTAATATTCCTCTTACAGCAGTAAATATTGAAGAAAAGGACGAATATGGCAGGTATGTGGCCGAATTGCCCATGATAGGTCTTCGTCCATCTTTGCCTTTGGGAATGTTTGAGGGCCAGGAACTGAGCAAGCTGCTTACCCAGCTTACCTTCCATGCTCAGCAGGTTTCCAGTTTCGATTCACTGCCCATTCCTTTCCGCTGCCTGGGCGCCGATATACTTACCGGCGAAGCAGTAGTGCTTAAAGACGGTTACCTGCCTACTGCCATGAGGGCCAGCATGGCTATTCCGTCAGTGTTCACTCCTGTTAAGTATAAAGAACATTTACTGGTAGATGGCGGACTGGTACGCAACTTTCCTGTCACTGATGTGAAGGAAATGGGCGGGGAAATTATAATAGGGGGCTATACGGGGGGCAGGCTGTTTACCGAGGAGGAATTAACCTCAGCCATAAAAGTAATTTACCAGTCGGCCAGCTTTAATCGTATTGCTGATAGTGAAATGCAAAAGGGCCTGTGCACTATCCTGGCTGATTATGATAAAGAATTGCAGAATTACTCAACGGCCTCCTTTCGTAAAACCGATTCGGTTATTGATATTGGCTACCGGGTGGCGCTTACCCTGTATCCCCGGCTGAAAAAGCTGGCAGACTCGTTAAATGCGCTGGGTGTTTATAAAATAGATACGCTGAGCAGGATATATAATAAAAAGGTATTAATCTCAGATATTCAAACCGATGGCGCCACCATGGATACCCGGCACCTGGTGCTGGGAAAGCTGGGGCTGAAGGCAGGTAATGAATATAAAATTGACGAAATTAACGAAGGTATTAATACAGTATACGGTACCCGGTTTTTTGATGAAGTGTATTATACCCTTGAGCCGGTAGGAGATGGGAACAAGCTTACTGTGCATGTGCGCGAGAGCCGTAGAGCGGCCTTTAAATTTGCCCTTCATTATGATAACGAGCAGGCTGCCGGTATACTGGTAAACCTTACCCTGCGCAATGCACTGGGTGCGGGCAGCCGCACACTACTAACAGCTGATATTTCAGAATTTCCCAAAATACGTGCGCAATACCAGAAATTTATTGATCCTTCTCAACAATACTGGATGTCTACCGGGTATTTGTATGATTTTTCTCCTTTCAGGCGGTACAATATGGGCCGGTTACGGCAGGAGCTTACAAATGCACATAATAATTTTTTTGTAGGGATAAACCGAACTATCAACCGCCGCAGTTATGCCGGGGTTTCAATTAATACAGAAACCAATCTTACGCGAACTAAAATTCAGCCGGAAGACCAGGCCAACCCGGATAGTTTTTCATTTAAAGCAACAGCAGCCGGTGAAATAGGATTGAATGTTAATTACCTCTACCATTCATTAAATTCATTTTTATTTCCTACCAAAGGCAGAAGGATATTTATAAATATCAAATATATTCCCGTACACTCCTATACATCCGATTATTTTGTGAAAAACGGCGGTTTCCCCAATAATACCTATCAGGTTAAAAACACTTTATCGCAGGCAGTGAAATTAAATATAACTTATACCTGGATTAAAAGGCTTTCCCGTAAGTTTTCATGGGTAAATAATTTTTTTGGGGGAATAATAATTGATGGTTTTAACCACGGCAGGGAGCGGTATTATTCAGGAGCTTTACAAAACCTGTATTATGCAGGTGGCCTTGAATTCAGGGCACGCCAGGGATTAATTCCGTTTACCGGCCTTCGGGAAATGGAACTGGCTGCCGGCCAGATGCTATTACTAAAAAGCGAATTGCAAATAGAGCCGCTTAAGAAATTGTACATCACGCCCGGAGTGGCATTTATAGCTTAGGGCAGCGCTTCAGCTCGTTTTTTGAAAATGTTACAAGGCCGAATTTTAATTACCAGGATTATAGCACCGGCGCCAATCATATTTTTGGCTATGGTATTACATTTGCATACAACTGGTTTGGAGGCCCAGTTAGTTTTACCCTTTATCATGCTACAGGGGTTAAAGTGCTGCGTGGGTATTTCTCAATAGGGCTTAAGTTTTAATCAGTATGAAACATTTAATCTCAATATCGGTTATTTTTATAACCGGTTTACTAATATCATGTAATACAATGAAC